>NZ_AAEW02000008.1:0-187500 GCF_000167355.1 Desulfuromonas acetoxidans DSM 684 | reverse complement strand
CTCCGGGCAGAACATGCTCATCCGCAGTGGGAACATGGGTATGCGTTCCCACAACGACAGACACGCGCCCATCAAGATAATGGGCCAGAGCCATCTTTTCGCTGGTGGCCTCGGCATGAAAATCCACCATCACCACCCGGACGTCGTCAGGGAGACTGGCCAGATACTGATCGGCAAGTCGAAACGGGCAATCGAGGTTATTCATAAAAACGCGGCCTTCAAGATTAATCACCGCCACCTTAATTCCGGCGCTGGTTTCATACAGACCCAAGCCACGCCCCGGCGCCCCCTCGGGATAATTTCCCGGCCGCAACACATCGTCAAACCGATCCAGCTGCGCGGCAAACTCTCGCTTATCCCAGATATGATTACCGGAGGTGATGACATGCACACCGAGTTTGCGAAACTCGCGTACCACATCTTCCGTCAGCCCAAAACCGCCAGCGGCATTCTCGCCGTTGACGACGACAAAATCGACCGCATGACGATCAACCAACCGATCCAGGCAGCGCGACAATAGCTGTCGGCCGGCCCGACCAACCACATCCCCAACAAAAAGCAGTTTCACAGTACAGCCTCACTTTGACTACTTAGCATAATCAACGGCACGGGTTTCACGAATAACATTGACCTTAATTTGACCCGGATAGGTCATTTCGGTCTCAATCTTGGCTGCGATATCTTTGGCGAGCACATGAGAATGGGCATCGGAAACCTGATCGCTGGAAACCATAACACGCACTTCACGGCCAGCCTGAATCGCATAGCAGCTGTCGACCCCGTTAAACGAGGTGCCGATACGCTCCAACTCCTCTAGGCGCTTGACGTATGTTTCCAACATTTCACGCCGCGCACCAGGACGCGCACCGGATAGTGCATCTGCGGCCTGAACCAGAACCGCCAGAACACTGGACGGCTTCTCCTCTTCGTGGTGAGCAGCAATGGCATGCACAATCTCCGGCGATTCGCCATACTTACGGGCCAGGTCAGCACCAATCATGGCATGGGAGCCTTCAACCTCATGGTCGACCGCTTTACCTAGGTCATGGAGCAAGCCGGCCCGCTTGGCCTGCTTGACATTAATGCCCAATTCCGCAGCCATCACGCCACACAGAAAGGCGACCTCAAGCGAATGTTTAAGAATATTCTGACCATAGGAAGTCCGATATTTAAGCCGCCCGATCAACTTAACTACTTCCGGATGGATGCCATGCACCCCAACGTCAAAGGTCGCCTGCTCCCCAGACTCGCGAATCGACTGATTCACATCTTCTTCGGCTTTCTGAACAATCTCTTCAATTCGGGCCGGGTGGATGCGACCATCGGTCACCAGCTTTTCCAACGCCAGACGGGCAACCTCACGTCGCACCGGGTTGAATCCGGAAATAATCACCGCCTCCGGTGTATCGTCAATAATCAGGTCAATACCAGCCGCAGCTTCAATGGCCCGAATATTCCGGCCTTCGCGACCAATAATTCGACCTTTCATTTCATCGGAAGGCAGCGGCACAACGCTGACGGTTTTTTCAGCGACATAATCACCAGCATAACGTTGAATCGCCAGAGACAGAATTTCTTTGGCTTTTTTATCTGCGCTCTCACGAGCCTCATCCTCAATCTGCTTGATTCGCTTAGCAGCATCGTGACGTGCCTGGCTTTCCATCGTCTCCATCAGATGTTGACGGGCTTCTTCACCGGTCATTCCAGAGACCTGTTCAAGTCGCGCCATTTGCTCTTCAACCAACTGCTCGACCTTCTTTTCGCGCTGCTGAATCGCACCTTCCTGAGTCGCCAACTCGCGCTCGCGCTGCTGAGCTTCCTTCTCGCGCGTTTCGAGAACCCGATCTTTCCGATCAAGATTTTCTTCTCGCTGAATCAGGCGCCGCTCCTGGCCCTGAAGTTCGCGTCGCAACTCTTTGGCTTCCTTTTCCCACTCGGACTTAGCCTTTAAAACCGTATCTTTTGCCTGCAACTCCGCTTCCTTGCGGATCGTTTCAGCTTCTTTTTTTCCATCTTCAATAATTTGTGATGCCAACTGCTGGGCGCTGCCCATCTGTGATTCATCAAGGCGACGTCGCACGTAGGCACCAACAAGTGCCCCTCCGGCGACGGCAATCAATACCATTATACTGCCAGTTACTGTATCCACTTAAACCTCCTGCGCTTCGATGCGTAAAAGAGTAATTGTTGTTAGAGCCTGCTGCAAAAAAGGCTCGCGGAGCCCATTAAATGGGCAACCACCTTACTAACCCGAATCAGAATGCCAGGATCTCTTCATCGGTCACAATATAATCCAGACCGATATCATGAGATTCTTTGGGCAGATCATCTTCAAGCTGAAAAGAAAACCCCAGCCCCACGAGGAGGCAGGACGACGGTCGCACCTCGAACGTCTGATCGTAAAACCCTTTACCATACCCCAGTCGCGAGCCACAGCGCCCAAAGGCGACACCCGGCACAACAACAAGGTCCAACTGGTTCACGGCTACCTGCTGGCAGCCGGTTGGCTCCAGAACACCAAAACAACCAGGGCAAAAACTATGCGTATCAGGAGTGATCGCAAAAGACATCCGCCCATCTTTGACCTGAGGAAACACCACGCATTTTCGAGCATCCAGAGCTGCTTCAAACAACAACGTCGTCTCAACTTCATGCCGGATCGGTGAATAAAGCGCAATCGTCTGGGCCTGATCAAACTGCGGCAAACTCAGAAGACGCTGCTGGGCACACCGGCTGAGACGACGGTATTCATCCACAGCCAGAGAGAGTCGTTGCTGCAGTTGTTTTTCTCGAACGCGATGTTTGGGCATTCTGCTCCATGGCAGCCTGCCGGAGAACAATTGACAAGATGGGGGTATCTGGGGCGGGAACCGTCGCGAAAAGCCTGCAATTCAGGCTACCACGAGCGAACAGTCAATATCTAAAAAGCGCCGGTTCATCAAACCCTAACCGGAGCATTACAATAAAAAAAGCCGAATTCGGCATCTATTTATCAAGATGTGTTGACTTGAACTTCTTTGCCATATCCCGATCTCACAATCGAAAACCGGTGGCTTATCGCTTAGTCATCCGACTTATTCGGACAACGCGGAGGATAATTTTTCGTCTAACGTCTGCAACGATTGTGAAATCGTACTTTGTGCCTGCTCCAACTCTCGCTGGGTTTCAAAATACAATCCAGCCACATTCATCAGGGCAAGAACCGTCGCTCCCAGCGTATCTGCGGTAGCACCGGCAGCCAACACTTCAGCAATACGGGCATCGACATAGGCAGCCACTTTCTGCACCTCTTCCACGGAACGCGTACTCCGTATTGAGAAATCCTGCCCTAATATCGTCACCCGAACCGATTGCTTCAAGAGCTCTCCTGATCAAGAAAGTCCAGCCGGGACAGAATTCGGTCCAACTCCTGGCTGACAAATTCACGTTCCTGAACAAGGCTGTCTTTCTCCTCATTCAGTCGTTTACATTCCTGCTCCAGCTGTTCTTTATAGGCAAGCAGCCGATCTATTTTTTCTTCCAGACGGACTAAAATATCCAAACTCATAGCCATTTATTCGATAGTAGTATGAGGTTAAGTAAACCTCTGCAAAATGTCAAGAAAGTTAACGTTTTTCGAAAAGAGCATCGACAAACATCTGCGGATCAAAGGGACGCAAATCCTCAATCCCCTCACCGACGCCGACAAAACGAACCGGCAACCCCAATTCGGCACCAATGGCGACCGCCATCCCCCCCTTGGCCGTGCCGTCCAACTTTGTCAGAGCGATCCCGGTAACACCAACTGCCTCCTTGAACAATCGCGCCTGCACCAGTGCGTTTTGCCCCGTTGTAGCATCAAGCACCAGCAGCGTCTCATGGGGAGCGTCACCAATTTCACGGCCAAGAACCCGGTACAACTTTTTCATCTCTTCCATCAGATTGACCTTCGTATGCAGACGGCCAGCCGTATCGAGAATAAGAATATCAGCATTACGAGCCACAGCGGCCTTGGCGGCATCAAAAGCAACAGCAGCAGGGTCTGCTCCTTCGTCATGACGAATCACCTTGACTCCCGACCGTTCCCCCCACACTTCGAGCTGATCGGCCGCAGCGGCCCGGAAGGTATCCGCCGCCCCCAAAACAACCTTTTTGCCCTGTGAAGAAAACTGCTGAGCCAACTTACCAATTGTGGTGGTTTTTCCGACACCATTCACGCCGATCACCATCAGAACAAACGGGCTATGGCGATCAAGAGCCAGGGGCTCGGCATTGACATCGAGCAAACGACGTATCTCATCTTTCAGCAGATCGCGCAACTGATCCGCATCCGTCTCTTTGAGCTCTTTCGCACGTTGCTGAAAGCCATCAACCAGCATTTGCGTGGTTTTCATGCCAAAATCTGCGGTAATCAGAATCTCTTCAAGCTCCTCTATCACATCCTGATTTACAGTGGATGCTCCAGTGAACAACGAATCAATACGGCCAATAAGAGCTGAACTGGTTTTTGATAGCCCGGAACGCATCCGATCATAGAGAGACACAGGCTCTGGCGGAGCTTCAACCGTTGCTGCTCGCGAAGGAGCCTCAACCGCCTCTTCCCGTCCCTGTCCAACCGACGCATCCGGAGCCACTTCGGCGGGTTCGGGTGCCGGAGGCTGCAGCGATTTACGACGCCGACGCCGAACCAGCCGCCAGACCAGAAACAACACCAATAGTGTCGCTCCCAGATACAGCGTTGCATACGCCGCAAGGAGCTGCTTTTCGACCGGGACTCCCCACTGAGCATAGACCGCGACCAACCAGGAAACCGCCTGCTGGACGAGCACAACCAATTGAGCCATGAGCCCTGAAAAGAATTCACCCACAGAGCGCCACGATTGATACACACTATCCATTAGTTCTGACCACTGCATAACTGATTATTTTTCCTATAAATTCTATTCAAAAACAAACATAAAAAACAAAGCTAAGCGCCTTAAACAAAAAGGCATAAAAGCCCTGAAATGGGCGCACGAAATCATTTAAGCCTCAAACTCCAGGCGAAGTTCTTCGACACAGAGACGGGCTGCCTGACGGATAAGGGCACTGAATCGATCCGAGTCAGCACAAAGAGCCAGATAATACTCTGTTGTGATAGGAAACACAAACCAATCTACACTCTCGGTGCGAATGACGATTTCTTCAATGGGACCAAATCGGCTTTCGTTGAGACAGCGACGAAAATGACTGAGCAAGATGCCCTGATGGGCGCCAAAGATCTTCAAATCGTCCATTTCCGCCCACAGAGAGAACCAGTCAACGGCTTCCCCATCCCAATCGGCAATAATGGCACAACTAACCCCCTGACCACTTTCCACCAGAGGTGTAAGAAGATGCTTGAACGGCATGAACTCTCCTTCCGTTTGCTATAAAATCTGTCGACGTACCCAAAAGCTCCGCTATGGAAGTCGTTAACTCGCCGCCAATTCATCCATGCGCACGGCTACCAGCGAGGAGACACCTGGCTCTTCCATGGTGACACCAAACAGGGTGTCGGCAATTTCCATGGTACGGGTATTGTGGGTAATAACCACAAATTGCGATGAGCGCGACATCTCTTTGACCATATCGTTAAAGCGACCGATATTGGCATCATCAAGCGGTGCGTCAACCTCATCCAACACACAAAACGGTGACGGCTTGATCAAAAAAATGGCAAAGATCAGCGCCACAGCCGTCAACGCTTTTTCACCACCGGAAAGCAAGCCGACATTCTGCAGTTTTTTCCCGGGCGGCTGGGCAATGATGTCAATGCCACTTTCGAGCAAATCGCTTTCATCCGTCAAACGCAGCTCGGCCTCGCCACCGACAAACAGGCGAGGAAACACCTGCTTGAATTGTTCGTTAACCTGTTCAAACGCCTCTTTAAAACGCTTGCGCGTGGTGCGATTAATGCGGCTAATGGCCGTTTGCAGATCGTCAATGGAGGCATGAACATCATCGCGCTGTTTTTCCAGAAAATCAAAACGTTCCTCCAGCGCAGTGAACTCTTCAATGGCCATCAGGTTCACTTCACCAAAGGCTTCAAGGCGTACCCGCAACTTGTGCAGCTTTTCCGTGGCCTGATGAACCTGATGGGGATCAAGATCATCCTGGCGTGTCAAATCGACCTGATACTTATCGCGAATTGTCTGGTGCAGATGTTCCAGCTCCAAATGATGCTCTCGCACCTTGATCTGCAGATGACTGTGTTGTTCCGTTGCCCCGTTCAAGGCACTGCGTTTCTGCCGCGCCTGCTGGTCCAACTGTTCAACTTTTTCATGCAGAACACGCGTCTGTTCCTCAATGCCTGCCTGACGCTGCTGTTCACGTTGACGGCGCTCCAGCAGCACCTGAAGTCGGGCCTGTCCATCTACCTGCTGCTGCTTGAGAGTCAGCAACTCTTCACCGCATTGTTCAAGTCGTCGTTGGCGATCAAGCTGACGTTGCTGCTGATCGGAAACCGCTTTCTTTTCGCGATGCAAATCGCTGTGCAAGCGCTGCTGGCGTTCGACACCACGCGCCAGTTCAACATCGATTTCGGCGAGTCCCTGCTGTTGTTCGGTCAACTGTTCTCGTTCCTTGGCAAGCTCCGCTTCGCCCTGCGTCAAGGCCTCATTCAACTCCTGCTGGCGCTCTGCACCCAGGCGAACATTCTCCTCCAACTCCACCAGCTGACGGCGCAACAGCTCATCCTCTTCGGCAAACTGATCCGCATCAAACAACAACAGCTCAAAACGCTCATCAACCCGTTCCAGTTCTCGAACCATCCGGGTGCGCTCTTTTTCCAACTCTGCGACTTGCATCTGTTGCCTCTGACACAGCAGCGACAACTCCTGATGCTCTTCACGACAGGTTTCAGCGCGTTGCGCGCTCACCTGTTGACTCTGCTCGAGATCGTCCACCTGTTGCTGCAGGATCTCTTTTTCATGGTTGAGCTCTTCGATGCGACGCTTGTTGTCCAGCAACTGTTGTTCACGACTATCGCCCTGACCAACCGCCAGATAGCCCTGCCAATTCAGGACATCGGCCTGGGGTGTGACCAGACAGCAGCCATGCGGTAGCGGTGTTTGCCAATAATCCTCAAGCGTCTCAACAACAAACACCCCCTCCACCAAAGCAGCGAATGCGGCACTGGTCTCATCAAAGTCAATCAACTCCTTTAAAGGTGTCCCACCTGGAAACACTACGGCAGGAGGTGTCAAGGGCAACTGAAACCGACAGCGCTCAAAGTCTTTTTCATGGCTTAGAGCAAGCACCGTTGCGGCATCTTCCACTTTAATGGCTTGAATCTGAGAGCCCAATGCCGCCGCAACAGCCGCTTCATAGCCGGGCTTGACATGCACCCCTTCGGCCATGGTTCCAGCCAGTTTTCCAGTCAGGTCGGAGCGCGACAATGCCGCACGGATACCTTCTTCATACCCGGCATGATTCCCGGCCAACTCCTGCAAAGACTCCAGCCGTGATGCACCCTGATGAAAGCGCTTTTGCACCTCACGTAACTCCGCCTGCAAGCGATCTCGCTGCTCTTGCTCGGCGCGCTGCTGACGAGCAACCTCGTCAAGTTGCTCGCGGCTGTCGGCAAGTCGCTCCTGGCCTGCCAACAGATCATCATTCACCGCGACAATCTGCTCCTGCAGCTGTTGACGTTGCTCTTCCAGGTTAAGCCTGTCACGCTGCTGGCGCTGCTGGCGCTCGTTGAGTGAGACACGTTTCTGCTCAGCCTGAGATTTTAGCCCCTCACACCGCGACATGTCGACATGACTGGAAAGGACGTCTTTACGTAACCGATCAATTGTAGCCGCACGTTCACGCTCCTGTTCAACTTGACGCTGAACACGCTTCTGGACCTGATCGCGTTTCTGCTGTAGTTGCTCGACATCTTCTGTCGCCTGATCGTGCTGGCACGTTAACTGGTCAATCTGTGAAGAGGAATTCGACTCCATACGGCGCGCTTCCGCCACCTCTGCAGAAAGCGTTTCCTGTTGTTGTTCGGTATGCCGCATCTGCTGACGTGACAGCTCTAACTGGCTTTCCACCTTCTGAATATCACTGTCGAGCTGAAACAGTTGGTCGCGCAAGCGGCGCATCGTCTCGTCTTGCTCGGCCTGTTCAAGACGCGCTTTTTCAAACGCCAATTCAGCCTGAGACGCCCCGGACTGCCCCGCCTCAACTGCCGTTTCAGCCTGTTCCAATTGCTTTTCAAGCTGTTCTGTCTCCTGCTCCAATTCGCTCCAGCGATGGCGCGCCAATTGAATTTCCAGTTCTTTGACCTGATTGCGCAACTCCCGAAAGCGCTGTGCTTTACCGGCCTGGCGACGTAAGCTGTCCCGCTGCCTCTTCACTTCGCCAATAACATCATTGAGGCGTGTCAGATTTTGACGCGTGGATTCGATTTTGCGCAATGCCGCTTTTTTACGGGCTTTATATTTGGTCACCCCGGCCGCTTCTTCAATGAGAACGCGACGCTCTTCGGGACGAGAGTGGAGAATGGAACCAATTTTCCCCTGTTCAATAATGGAATAGGCGCGCGCACCAACGCCGGTATCCATAAACAGTTCGGAGATATCCTTGAGCCGACAGGGGGTTTTATTGAGCAGGTATTCACTGTCGCCATTGCGATACAGACGACGGGTAATCATGATTTCTGAATACTGGTTAAATTCACTGGTGCCGGCACTTTGTGGATTGGCAAAAACCATGGTGACTTCAGCCATTCCGTGAGGACGCCGTTTTTTGCTGCCACCGAAGATCACATCTTCCATGGCCTGACCACGAAGATTCTTGGCGTTCTGCTCTCCCATCGCCCAGCGGATCGCATCAATCACATTGCTTTTGCCACAGCCATTGGGTCCGAGGATGGCGGTCACGCCGGGCTCAAAATTGAGTACCGTGCGATCAACAAAGGATTTAAACCCGATGATTTCAATCCGTTTTATTTTCATAATGAGATCATATCCGCCACAAAAAAACCGCCTGAGAACATCCTGATGAAACCCAACACAGTAAATATGCCATCGTATCAATCACGCAACACTCTGTAAAGGTTCGTTACAACAGGGATGTAGGCTTGTCGGCGTCCCGGAGAAGGCGTATAGTCAGAACGTGTCTCAATCTGCAACACCCGACAGCAACCGTTCAGGCCAAACAACCAAGATATTTTGGATAAAAACTTTATGCGACGGCGCATTTTACTGACGTTTATACTATTGATCGGCCTCCTTCTCTGTCTGAGCATCGGACTATGGGGCTACATTGCGACCCACCAGGAACAGATCGGGGCCATGATTTCCAGTCGCCTCAGCGACAACCTCAAAACCCCTGTCACTCTGAAAAAAGCCCGACTCGGGTTCCACCCGCGCCCCACTCTTGATTTCACTGAGATCACCATTGAGGCCAATCATCGCTTCAAAGCCACCATCCCTCAACTCCACGTCCGGGTAAGCTGGCGCGATCTGCTTCAAGGACAACTGGCGCATTCTCACATTACTGTGGTCGATCCACAGATTTACCTGCTGCCGCACACACTTCAAGCCCCCTCGGATGCAACACCATCCTCCGGCACCCCTTTTGACTGGCGAAAAGCCCACCTGCCGCAGCTCCACATCACTATAGAGCGGGGTGAAATCCATCTGGCGGCACCACATGGTGACACACCGCAATTTTGGCAAATCTCCGAACTGGCGGCAAAACTGACTCCATCTGGAAAGACGGGACTCTCCTTTCAGGGCTCAGGAAATCTCCATCTACCCGACGGCAGCATTGCCACGATTTTTTCCCGGATCGAACTTTCCGGCATGACCCACGAGCTTGGCTTGGCAACGGTTCAGGCCCAAGGGAAAGTCAGCAATACGACTCTCCCGGCCAGCCTGCAAAAGGCATGGCCATTCCAGATTGATGGTCGCCTGAACATACAAAGCGACTGGCGCGGCAACTTCCACGACGGCCTGCGACTCCAGGCAACCGTAAAACCTACGGCAGCACCACTGCAACTGCGCCACGCCAATGCCCCGACCATTCAAGTGAATCAATGCACCCTGTCCTGTCGGCTGCAACAGACCGACGAGCTTTTTACCTTTGATGAAGCAACGTTATCTTTAAACAAGATGAAGCTTTCAGGCCAGGGGTTCTGGTCATCAGATCTGTCTCACTACGGTATTACCGCAAACAGCAATGCCATTATGCTGGAAGATCTTTACTCCTGGCTGCCAGCAAAGCTGTCACGTAACATCGTCAGCATTGCCCCACAGGGTCGTCTGACCCTCAAGACCCTGAAACTCGACTCACAGCAATGGCCACCAACACTATCCGAGATTCAGGCCATCCATCTTGATACGAATCTGACCCGGCTCAACCTTGGATCATGGTCGCAAGGACCAGTCAACGTAACCCTGGACGGCTCGGCACAAGCTCTCTATCTGACAAGCACGCCGCTGCGCCTGGCCGCAACAGCCGGACACATTGCATGGCCACTGGACATCAAACTGTCGCAACGCGACAAACAACAGTGGCAATTGCACGCCAACCTCAAACAAATGACTTACAATGCCGCCAGAGTTGTGGCCAAAAAGGCGGATAACGACGGACAACTGAGCTGCACATTTGAATCAAACCCTCACGGTTGGCAACTGTCATCCGGCACCCTGACTCTCCCCCATATTGGAGTGGATTTTTCAGGAACCTTTCGCTCTGCCGACAGCTACCAGCTTCAAGTCAATATTCCGGAGTTGGAGTTGGCCCATCTCGGCCCAAACATTCAACTGCTGAAACAAATGAACCTGCGCGGCAAAATCGCCGTTGAAGAGACACTCACTCAAACACCGGGACAACCTCTTGACGCACAGGGCACACTGACTTTAACCAACTGTGCGATCTCACCGACCCATGTCATTGCTCCGATCCACACCATCAACGGTCAGGCACGTTTGTCCGGGAAAAGCCTTGATGCCACGGATCTCAAGGTTGGCCTCGGAGATTCGCAGTTACGAGTCAACGCCCATCTGGATGATATTACCCACCCTGTAGCTCAAATCCACGCACGAGCCACCGACATCTTTGCCAAAGACCTGGTGTTTAATTCACCAACCGCGCGCCTTCACGATCTCGACGGCCGCATCGCGATCCATGCCCACGGCATTGACTTTACCCGGGCAACCGTTCGCCTCGACCAGGGCACAACTGCGACAGTGACCGGAACGCTTAAATTTCATGGCCCGGACCTGCAACTGCTTGTTGAAGCACCGTTTGCCAATGTCGATGAAGTCATCGCCCTGTGGCACGGCTCGGCCAACCACGGCCACACCGGCCAATGGCCCCACCATGAGATCACAGATGATGAGCAAGAGACATTGCACATCCGCGCCATGGTCGATAAGGGGATCATCAGCGGCTTTGAGTTCAGTGACGCAACCGGCACCATCCATTATCGCTATGGCCGTCTGCGCATTGAGCCGTTGTTGTTTGAAGCTGACGCCGGTTACGGCAGCGGCAGGGTTCTGCTTTACCAGACAACCGATCCGGCAACGCTGCAGATTGAAGGGACCGTCGTTAATATTGATGCGGATAAAGTCTACAACCAGCTCCTCAAACACACCGGCCTGGTCACCGGTCGACTCACCGGCGACTTTTCCATCAGCGGCCCGATCGGCAGCACCTTTCTGCCAAATTCCAACGGCCTCTTTTCCGTGACAATACAAGACGGCGTGTTACGTAAATTCAAGGTACTGTCAAAAGCGTTCTCTCTGCTCAATGTGGCTCAGCTCTTTACATTCAGCCTGCCGGATATGGCCAAGGAGGGGATGCCGTTCAGTCGGCTGACCAGCGACGTTATCTTGGAAGACGGGGTATTACGCAGTGAAAACCTGCGCATCGACAGTGCGGCAATGAATACGGTTCTGGCGGGCGAACTTGACCTGGTCAACAACGATCTGGATCTGATCATGGGCATCAAACCGTTGGGTACCGTCGACACCGTTTTCACCCGTATCCCGGTGGCCGGTTGGTTGCTCACCGGCGATGATCGAGCAGTACTCTCCGCCAACTTTGAAATCAAGGGATCGTTTTCAGACCCCAAAGTGGAGATGATGCCGCTCACATCTCTGTCAAACAAGGTCTTTGGTATTTTCAAACGGACCCTGACCCTACCAGGCACTCTAATCAAAGACCCGGAGAAAGTTCTCACCAATCCCGATCGCCCGCAAAAATAAAAAAGGCGACTCAACGCCGCCTTTTTTATTCCATCTGTCCCGTCCTGAAATAAGTTTACACCTTGGAGACTTATTTATGGACAGAGTAGAAAGCAAGCGGAGTCGGCGGACTCAACGAGATTACACAATGGGCTTTAAATTGCAGGTTGTTGATGCCGTAGAAAAAGGCGATATGACCTACAAGCAGGCCCAGAAGATCTATGGCATCCAGGGTCGCTCAACCGTGCTAACATGGTTAAGAAAGCACGGAAAGTTGGATTGGACCCAGCCAGTGAGGCTCGCTATGCCCAAAACTCCCAAAGCCAAAGAAACCCCTGCACAAAAGATAAAGCGACTTGAGCGCGAACTTGAAGATGAACGTCTTCGTAATCTGCTTTTGAATGAAGTTGTTGATATCCTGGATTCTGAGCACGGAATGAGCTTGAGAAAAAAGTATATTGCCAAGGAGCGAGACGCATTCAAAAACACAAAGGGCTAAGTTTAAGCCGCGCTTGCAAGCTTCTTGGCATCAGTCGGCAGGCCGTTTATCAAAGAGAAAGGCGCACCCAGCAACGCAACATAGAGCTGGCTCCCGTCAAAGGGATGGTGATGGAGTTGCGACGATTCATGCCGAGGTTGGGCGGTCGCAAGCTGTACTCACTGCTGAAACCGAAATTTGATGCTCAGGGCATCAAATTAGGTCGGGATGGATTTTTTGATTATTTACGAGAGCATCGGCTGTTAGTTCCACCGGTCAAACGATTCATCAAGACAACGCAGAGCAGGCACTGGATGAAAAAATATCCGAATCTTATCGCGAGTCAGGATATCAATCGGGCTGAACAGGTCTTTGTCAGTGACATCACGTACGTTGAAACAGATGAAGGGGTTCATTATCTATCGCTGGTTACTGATGCTTATAGCCGTAAAATCATGGGGTATGAGGTCAGTGACAATCTACGCGCAGAAAGTGTTGTCAAGGCATTACGTCAAGCAGCCAGACAACGCCAGACAGGTAAACCGTTGTTACACCATTCCGATAGAGGATTACAGTATTGCTCATCAATCTATCAGGAAGAGCTGAAGCGTCATGACATAACGCCATCCATGACAGATGGTTACGGTTGTTATCAAAATGCTTTGGCTGAGAGGGTGAACGGAATTCTGAAGCAAGAGTTTTTGTTGTTTAAGTGTCGTGATTTGCAGGAACTGAAGGACTTGGTTCGCGAATCGGTCGCTATTTACAACCGCCTACGGCCGCACCTTAGCTTGAATATGAAAACACCGGAAGAAGTACATAAAAAAGCCACCTCCATGGGGGAGGTGGCTTAGGAATAAACTGTCAACGTATTTTAGGACGTGACAATCTTTTATTTTTCAAGGCTACACAGGTTCCGGACACACACCAACATAGACAGTGGAGATACCGAACGTCAGATCATGGTGTTTCACATCGGTGAAACCGGCCTGCTCCATCATCGTTTTAAACGTCTGCTGATCGGGAAACTCAGCCACGGAATCGGGCAGGTATTTATACGCCGTCCGTTTTGACAGCAAACCACCGATAAACGGTAGAATTTTGTGGAAATAGGTCATGTAGAGCGTGCGAAACAGTGGATTTTTCGGTGTAGAAAACTCAAGAATCACAGCGCGGCCACCAGGCTTGAGAACCCGGCACATTTCAGCCAAACCGGCTTGACGATCAACAACATTGCGAATCCCGAAGGCAATCGTCACCCCGTCAAACAAACCATCCGGATGGGGAATGGCTTCGCAGGGCGCATTGACCAGTTTAATCCGGTCACGATAGGGGGAAACCGCAATCTTTTCCCGGCCCTTGACCAACATGCCCTGGGTAAAATCCTCACCGATAATTGTCACGGAATCGGGCGTGCGCGAGGCAATTTCCAACGCTACATCACCGGTTCCCGTCGCCATATCCAGCACCATACCGGCTGGGGGCACGCGCAGTTTACCTACGGCAAAACGACGCCAACGGCGGTCAATCCCCATCGACAACAGACGATTCAACAAATCGTAACGCGGGGCAATATCATCAAACATGGCACGAATACCGCGCCCTTTTTCCGAAAGATTGAACATGCTAAACTCCTGAACGGTTCCGTTCCGACTCAAGCAATACACGCTGGACCGTCAAAAAAAAACGGTCTGCAAACTCAGCGAGAGTCTTACCACAAATAGGGCTAACCGTCAGCAACAAACGGTTGAGCCATTGCCACGAAAGCAGGGCTATGTATCCGTTATTGGTTGTTGCCGGTCTGGTATTTCACCACAACAAACTGCTGATCACCCAACGACCACCGGGGAAGAAACATGCCGGTTATTGGGAGTTCCCCGGCGGTAAGCTGGAAAAAGATGAATCACCAGTTAACGCACTCGTACGAGAATTGTGTGAGGAGATTGATCTGGAAGTCACCCAATGCGAAATTTTCGATGTGGTCTATCACCGCTATGACGAGCAACCGGTTTTGCTGATGGTCTATCGCTGCCAGAGTGACACCAGTCGTGTGCGCCATCTTGAGGTCAGCGACCATGCCTGGATCGACGTGGAGGAACTACACAATTATTCCATGCTGCCCGCCGACGATGAACTCATCGAGCAGGTGATCAAAAAAAACGCGCCGCAATGATTTTACACTGCGGCGCACCTTTAACATCTGTTGTTCACACCAGCGTTTATTCCAAAAACTCTCCGCCCCATCCTGAAGGTGAAACCTGCTGTGTCTGTTGTGACGGTTGAGCGGCAATGCGTGGTGCGGCGGCGTGCCCTTTCAATTGGAAACGACTGAGAACGCCCTGTAACTGAACCGCTTGGCTGGCCAATTCCTCAGCACTTGCGGCACTCTCTTCAGCACTGGCGGTATTCTGTTGCGTTACATCATCAATCTGGGTGAGCCCCTGATTAATCTGGGTAATACCATCCGCCTGCTCATTACTGGCAACAGCAATTTCCGCAACCAGATCCGTGACTTTGCCGACGCCGGTGACAATATCTTCCAGAGCTTCAGCGGTTTGCGAGGCGATCTCGACCCCGTTTTGGGCACGCTGTACTGAGGTTTCAATCAAATCGGCGGTCTCACTGGCTGCCTTGGCGCTACGTGCCGCCAGGTTACGCACCTCTTCTGCAACCACGGCAAACCCCTTGCCATGCTGACCGGCCCGCGCCGCTTCAACGGCCGCATTAAGTGCCAGCAAATTGGTCTGGAAGGCAATTTCGTCTATGACTTTAATGATGTTGGAGATATTGCGCCCTGAAGCGTTGATCTCCTCCATGGCTGTCACCATCTGATCCATACATTGGTTGCCGCGCCCTGCAGCACTGCTGGCCTGACCGGAAAGATCACGTGCCTGACCGGCATTTTCAGCATTGAGAGTGGTCTGAGAGGCCAACTCACCCATGGACGCCGAGATTTCCTCCAAGGAACTGGCTGAGGTGGTTGCCCCATGAGACAAGGCCTGGCTGGCTTCTGAAACCTGATTGGCTCCGGAAGAGATCTGCTCACCGGCCTGCTTGACCTGAAGCATAATATCATTGAGATCCGTTTCCAACTGTTTGAGTGAGCCGCGAATAACGTCCTGGTCATCCACCGGCACTACGTCAAACGCCAGATTACCCTGCGCGAGCTTCTGCAACGCATCGATCATCTCATGTTGCAGACTGTCTGCCAGCATGTCCATGGTTTTAGCCATCCGGCCAATTTCATCATCACGATCCATATTGAGGCGCAGATCTAAATGGCCCTTGGAAATTTCTTCGATCATGGTCACAGTACGGCCGATCGGCCGTGACAAGCTCCGTGCAAACAACAAGACAGCAATGCCGCTGGCAATGATGGTAAAACCAACCACACCAATGGCTCCATAAAGCATGATTGAGGTCTGCTCCTTCACATCATCAAGATACAACCCACTGCCGACAATCCATCCCCATTGCGGGATACGTTTGACATATGAAACCTTATCAACCGGCTCTTCATGGCCAGGCTTTGCCCAGCGGTAATGAACAAACCCACCTTCTGCCGCAACGGTAACCTTGACCATTTCAACGAATAATTTTACTCCGTCAGGATCTGCAAACGAGGAAAGATCTTTACCATCCAAAGCCGGTTTGATGGGATGCATGACCATTTTCGGCACCACATCATTAATCCAGAAGTATTCCTGACCACTATAACGCAACGCCTTAACCGCTTGTTTGGCCATCATCTGCGCCTGAGCTTCGTCCATCTGGCCATTTTCAACCTCATCAACAAAATGGTTGATAAGTCCCCAGGCAGTATCCACCTGACCACGAACCTGGGCATAGCGTTCCTGGTAGAGGTTCTCACTTGTTTTCCAATACAGCATTCCAAAAACAAAACACATCACAGGAACCGCCAAGGCAAACAGGATGTAAATTTTGTTAGCAATTTTCAAATCTTTGAAGCGCATACCCCCTCCTTAAAACATCAAATCAATCACCATCACTCACCAACGAGCTGCAGGTAAATTATAAAACACCATTATATTAAAACAAGGATTAAATAGACAGTGGAAGAAAAAATTACACAGAGAGCAGAGAGAGCCTGTAGGGTTAATATATTAACGCTGTTCTTTGTGGCTCTTATTAACGCGATACACGTAGGCGAGAATTTCAGCGACAGCCTGATAAAGCTCAGAAGGGATTTCTGAGCCGACAGGGATCTTGGCCAGCAATTCGACAAGATCAGGATCATGCGAAATTTCCAGACCGGCCTTTTCGGCCGCCTGGATAATATTTTCAGCCAATTGCCCTTTGCCACTAGCGACAATCAGAGGGGCGTCAGCAACCTCCTTATCGTATTTGACAGCAACGGCTTTTTTAACAGGATCATCACTCATGATTCATCTACATAATCCACGATCTGGTTAAACCCGGGCATCAAAAACATTGTCATGATGGGGTTGCAAACGGTTGATTAATTCCACCGCCGGGTCTTCTACACCTTGGGCAACCTGTATTGAACGCACGGCAAAAGGTGCAAGAGCCTCTTCAAGTTCAGCTAAACTCTTTTCCAATGCCGCCTGGCTCTCATCATCTTCGCAGAGAATTCGAACAAACAGCGCCTGCTGCTCAAACAACAGGTTGGCCTGCACAGCCCCCAGCCCTTCGAGCGACATGTTCAGGGTCACAACATGGCTGACTTCTTCACCATCGGATCCGCCCTGGCGTTGTTCGACCAAGGCATAGCCCTGCTCCATAAATTCAAACGGCAGCGGTAGGAACAAAATGCCCTCCTGGGCAAACCGCACCCGCGTCAATTGCAGCACATCCAACTGTTGAACCATCTGCCGGCTGCTGTCACGCACGATATCGGGAAGATCATCATGCTCTGCCAATGTCATCAGCGCACCCTTAAGCGTCTGGGCCGCCTGATCCGATTTCTGTTGCGACAACAACTGTTCATAATCCAGCCCTAAATTGTGGGAGAGATTAAACAGAATCCTCGCTCCGGCGGACTTAAAGTCACTCCCGAGGTCTTTTGTCAGAGTCTCAAGATGAGTCCACTGCTCAGGCGTGAGAGCCCCTTCAACCGCTCTTTTTTGCTGAGCACTCAACGGGACCAGATTAATTGCGGTAAAAAGCGCATTCGCTACATTTGACGAACTGTCAAGACGATGAAGTAACGTTGTCATCCCGGCGACCTGTTGCGCACTCGGTGGGGCCAAAGCAGGAGCTAACGACTCATTAGCCGGTCGCATTTCCCCAGTTGTCGTAGCAGATGCGGGTGACGATTGGCTTGTGACGACACTGCGGACCGTGGCTTTTTCTCCAACGACGGGTTGCGGTATCTCAGCTTGAGGCGTTTGAGACGTTTTAGTTGCGGCACCAGTTTCAGACGACACCTGACTCTGACCAGCAGACGATGCTGTGGTTGACGACGGTGGCACAATCCCCTTAGCATCTGCTCCGGCACCGGGCAATTCACCACCGGCAGTGGGCAGAGTTTGTCCTGTCTGAGAAACTACGGGCTTGGTTGCCAACGGAGTTTGAACCGCTTCACTTCCAGCACCCGGATTTGGTATTGGCGATGCCGCCGATCCCGGTGGCGCAGCAGGAAGCTGTGTCGTTACCGGGCTGGGTGGTGGTGCATTCTGCGCAAGCACAGTTGTCCCGTTTGCCGCAGTCGCCACCGGGCCCTGTTGAGGCACGGGCGTTTGCCCTCCCCCTCGCTGAGCAACTGAAAATCGTTGCCCAAGGAGAGTTTTCAGTGTCGAGCCAATCTCTGTTTTATGGTCATAAAGATGAATCAGACGAAGTAATTGATTATCTGTGGATGGAGAAACGACTTGCAGCTTCAAGCGTGGTTCAGTGGCCACAACCTCAAGATTCAGCTTCTGGCCGTTGTGCATTTCCACATCGCTCTGCGCCTTAAGCTGTTGCTGTCCCATCTCAAGAAGAATCTGACGGCCTGAGCTTTCAACAACGGTCGCCTGAATCATCTGATGAAGGAGCAAATTATGCTGAACGGCATCCTGAACACCCTGGGTCGGGGTGGTCGGATGAACGTTATACAGTTGCACAGGTGTCGGTCCGATAATATCCATATGATTGTATCGGTCGGAAAAAGCGCTGAATTTAGAATTCTTTTAGAACACTGAAGAAAAGTGCGTTAGAAAAATGTGAAGAATAGAAGAAAAAGAAAGACCGTATGATTTTGATGTCGTTCTCAAACAGTCTGCAGTTGTCCGCCTTTGTCTGTGGCTGAAAAATCAGAACCCGACAATTTGGACTTTGGTCCGCAGCAGACGCCGCTGTTCTGCCAGGCAAAATGAGATGATCCGGTCACGGTCTTCCGGTTCAATACTGTGGTAGGTCATGGCAACTTCATAGCCGCCACGCAATTTTTCATCAACACGGACAACCAACCCTTTACAAAACAACAGACAATTGGCGTCAGGCAGGTGAAATTCCAGTTCATAGGTGTCACCAGCAGTAAACTGCTCTTCAGCCGAAATCAGCACACCATTACCACTGAGATTTACCGTTGCGGTAGGCACTTTAGGCGAAGGATTGGAAGAAAGGGTTTCCTTGCTGTACACCACCTTGATCGCCGTATTTACCCGAAAGTATTCACGCTGTTGTGAATAAGCAAAGGATTCCAGCCCCATCACACGCAACACGCGTGAGTTGACCACTTCATCAATGTGCGCATACATGGAGACAGTGCCAACACGTGTATCCAATGACAAAAGCAACTTGCCACCGATACGCACCTTGTCCATAGGCAATTCGTCTGGGCGGAATTTAATTTCGAGGTAGGGTTCAGCGATAATACGCGCAACCGCTTCAAGCCGAACTTTTACATCATCAGCAAGCAGGATATAAACGCGTAATAAACTAGGTTTTTCCAGATATTTAAATAGCGCAAAGTCCGCCACGAACATCTCCAGGCTTAGCGAACACAATCTGATTCACTTGAGTCTTACCAACCGGCTAGAAACCACTATACCGTGGAACGAACAATCCGTCCCTGATTGTGGGTGGTCTGCTTGTAACCTCCCAACACAGAACGTCCTTTTTTCAGTCCTGTTAACTCGTGGGAAATGAGCGCCATCATGCCATTAATTTTAGGTAAAAGCAAATGATTCAACGTCAGAACCTCGCCAATAAGATCAAGACGTTGTTTAAAAAGAGGATGTCCGGCAGCCACATGTCCGGCTTGACGCAAAGCATTGAGCAACTTGGCATCATGATCACGTGCCTGTTGCTGAAGAGTACCCAGTTTAAGCACTTCGTCTCTTAAATCAGCCTCCGATGATGAGATCGCCCGGGTAATCTGCTTCATAAGATCCAATATCATTTGATATTGCTCTATCGACCGTTGAAGCGACTCTTCAAGGTGAAGCGACAAGACGGATTCAGACATCATTAGCCCTTTTCATAAGCAACATTGCAGGAGCGAATTTATTCGCGAAACTCTTCTCATGCAAACCGCAAGACGTTACCTTCTTTCGCGGCTCAAGCCGCTCCTACAATTTACGAATTAGCCAGCAGCACTCAACGGCTTGTAATTTTCAGGCATCTCAGACTGCTGTGGTTGCTGGGCCGCAGCCGTGCGCCCAGCCGCTTCTTTGCGGGCGATAGAGATCGCCTCAGACCAGGTCTGACGCAGATCCGTCAACAGATGCTCAACGACTTTGAGCTTTTCAATATCTTCATCAAGGTTCGCCTCACTGAGCTGACGATTCATAAACGCGTAAAGCCCATCAAGGTTTTCGGCAATTTCGCCGCCAACACTGTGATCCAAGGTATTAGCAAACTCCGAAACAATCGCCATCGCTCGACTGATGCCTTCACGACGCTGCTGCTTGTTGCCAGCCTCAATTCCGGCCATGGCCTGGCGGGTAAAGCGAATCGCCCCATCATACAGCATAATCAGGATCTGCTCCGGTGACGCCGTAAGAATCTGATTCTGTTGATATTGCTGGGTATAGGTATTCATTTATTTATTCCCCGTCATCATTTTTGTTAACATATCCATCTGCTGGGTCAGAAAACTGCTTTGCGAATTCATATCGCTGACCAGGAGTTCTAATGCCGAAAATTTCGCACGCAGTGTCGCTTCCTTTTTGTCAATCAAAGGCTCGGTGCGGGCAATTTGGTTATCCAGACGCTTAATGGCGCTATCGTAACGCTCCTGCTTCTCCGCATACATGCCCGATGTCGCGCCGGTCATTTCCAACAACTTGGTGTTGAATTTTTTCATGACACCTTCGGTGTCGTTTTCACCGGCAAGCAGGCTGACCACACCGTCGAAATCTTTTTCCAGAGCCTCATTAAACGCTGAATCATTGAGATTGATCGAACCATCGCGCTGGGTGGAGATTCCCAACTGCGACAGCACACTCATGGAACCAGTGGTATCAATCTGTGACGACAGAATATTCTGCAACTGACGCTTAATACCGTTGACGGTACTGTCGCCGCGAACCACGTCACTGAGGATATCTTCTGCACCAGCTTCAATATCTTCAGCCGAAGGCGCGGCAGCACCGAACTCATCATAGCCCGCAGAGATCCAATCCATCACGGCATTGTAGCTGCTGACAAAAGTGCTAACCTTTTCCTTGAGCGCCTCAGTGTCCGGCTCAACCGTCATCAACGTTGAGTCATACTGGGGGGGATCGGCCCACTCCCAGGGATCAACGCCAGCTTCATAAGTCCCAGAATAGCTTGTATCGCTGACAGAGCTGAGATGCATGGTGACACCGGGAATAACACCGCTGACCGTATTGGTATCACTGACCACCTGGATACCATCAACATACGCAACCGCCTGTTGGGCACTGCGCGTTTCCGTCAAGTTAAAGGGGAGTACGGCGCCTTCGCTGTCAACCAGATTACTTGATGCGGTAAAACTGGTCTGCGCATCCTGCCCGGTCAGGACAAGATGATAAGCATTGGCACCACTGCCATCATTGATGATACTGGCTTCAACACCGGTTTTCTCAGACAGGGCGTTGATAGAATCCGCAAGGCCTTGCAGCGAATTATTGCTCTCATCAACGGTAATGGTCTTTCCCGCTACCGTGAACGTCCCGGTACCCAGACCGGCAACGGTGTCTGAACTTACCCCGACACTGACAGATTTCTGCATCTGGGCCAACTGAACCACGGTGATATCATAACTGCCACTGGCGGCACCATTACTACTGGCGGTCAAAGCATCTTCAGAACTTAAACTGATACGGCTGGTCCGCACTTCGCTGGTGATATTCAGATCACCAACAGCGGCACGCAGATCTTCCAGGCGGCTATCAAGCTGTTTAAATGCAGCAAGACGAGTTGCCTCAGCCTCTTTTTGGGCCTCAAGGCGGTCCAGTGGCGCACGCTCCAGAGTCATCAACTCCGTAATAATATCATCGGTTTCCAAGCCTGTTGCCAAACCGCTGAATGTGATGCCAGCCATAATAGCCTCCTGAATCCATAAGGGAGGACGCCGTTGTCATCCCGCTCGTCTTCTGCTGTTAAAGTCGTACCGGACCGTCCGAAACGCTTTCGTAAAAAGAGTGACTACCCTTCGGTATTAACAATATTACCGCGTAATTCTTCCAGTCGCACGGACAGGGATAAAACTTCCTCTGCCGGCACCTGGCGGATTACTTCATCCGTCTTTGAATCGACAACCTTGACCACCAGTTGATTGGCATCATCATCATTTTCAAAACGGACACTGTAAACGCCATCTTCTGTCAGAGATTTAATCTGATTCAGAAGCTCTTCAGGCTGAACCTTGTTTGCTTCAGCCGCCGAAGCCTGCTCAGAAGCGGCCTCATAATCTTTGGCCTTACGGCTCATTTCAATGTCTTCACTCGACTTATTCGGTACAGACTGCTGAGCAACACTGGTTAAACCAACTGCTTGAATTTCCATGATTTCCTCCGTATGCACATCTCACGAGTGAGAAAAAAAAGGGCCGGCCAGGGCCGGCCCTTTTTCAGTTGTGCATCCTTAGCAATTAACCCAGCAGACTCAGAGCCAACTGAGGTGCCTGGTTTGCCTGAGCAAGGATCGAAACACCAGCTTGTTGCAAGATGTTCTGCTTGGTCATATTAGACGTCTCTTCCGCGATATCCGCGTCGAGGATCCGTGAACGAGCAGCCGAGAGGTTCTCGGAAACGTTCTGCAGGTTAGCAATGGTGGATTCGAAACGGTTCTGAACCGCACCGAGGTCACCACGGATGGTGTCGATCTGTGCCAGAGCGGCGTCAACGGAACTGATGGCGGTTGTTGCACCTTCACGAGTCGAAATGTCAACCTGATCGATCGTGGTGGTTGCATTACCAGCAGTGTCCAGACCGGCTGAAGCCAAAGCGCCAGAGGTCACTTCTTCGACGGAAATGTCATTGGTACTGTCCAGGGAAACCTGACCATTGTAAGTCGTGCCACCATCGTCAATACCGTCAAGACCAACAGAAGCGGCATCGAGAGTGGTATCACCATCAATATCGACACTTTCAGCCAGCGTGAAGCTGCTGCCATCATCTTTAGTGATCTGCACTTGGCCATCATCATTAAGTGCAGCGGTGAAGCCCGTTGTATTGTCGTTGATTGCATCAACAACTTCTTGAGCTGTTACTTCACCACCCGCAGCGGCTGCGATATCAACAGAAGTACCATCTACGTCCATGGTGTAGGTACCGGAGACACTCGCGTCTTCCTGAACTAAGGCACCGGAAGTCGCATCACCAACAACCGTACCGGCTGCCAGCGTACCAGCAGTACCAGCAGTCGCCGAAGAAATGGTGATGGTACCATCGCCATTATCAGCAGCGCTGATCTCAGACAGACCATCCAACGCAGAGACCAAACCAGCGACATCAGAGATGCTGCTGTAATCGATGGAGCTGTCATCTACTGCAACACCTTCAACAGTCAGGTCGAGAGCTGTAACAGTCGCTGCACCAGCATCATCAATGGTGATATCCATAGTTGATGCAACAGCAGGTGTACCATTAGCGTCAGTCAAACCAGAGCCCGAAGCAACGGAGAAATCCTGACCTGTTACCGTAGCAGCGGAAGTCAAGGTAAGCGTATCACCAGCCCAGGATGCAGAAGCGATGTCAGAAGAATTCTGCAAAGCTGCAGCCAGAGTAGCACCATCAGTTACCGTACCAAAGTCAACACCTGTCAGGTCAATGGCGGCACCATTAAACTCCAGTGTAGTCCCGTCAACATTGGCAGCGTCAGCGTCAGTCACTGTGATAGTCGCTACTGAAGCTTGAGCAGCAGTACCGTCAGTAGCAGCTGCAATTGATTCACTACCATCAGTACCCGTCACAGATGCCAAAGAAACAGTCGAAGTCGCACCCGTTGTCGCGGATGTAATGGTAACATCTTGTCCAGAAACAGTTGCTGAGATTTCTGCCAAGCCATCCAACTCAGAAGCCAATGTAGCCGCTGTAGTAATACCGGCATAGTTGAGTCCAGTAGTATCAACTGCGCTACCATCAACGGTCAGGTCCATAGCTGTAATATTTGCGGCTTGCGCATCACTGATAGTAATAACTTGGCTACCAGAAGTTGCATCAGCTGCATTGGTATCAACAGAGAAAGCCGAACCTACAGCAGCAACAGCAGCATCAGTACCGTCAGTGTAGGCTTCACCGGCACCAACAGCAACATCAGTGCTGTCCAGATTTACAGTTGAGAAATCCAGAGTCTGAACGTTTGTAGCAGTCGCAATGGTTTCACCAGCAGCCGTATTGATTGCGTCTGCCAGACTGGAGTTGGTTCCGTCAGTCGCACCAACATCCGTACCGTTAACAACCAGGTCACCAGCGGCCAGAGCAGTACCGTCAACGTCGCTACCAACAACGGCATCGCCATTAGGAGCTTCGATCATAGTACCTACAGCACTCAGCTTGCTGGTTTCAGCACTATCAATGCTGAAGGAGATGGTTTGGCTGACACCGGCGTTGGCACCAACTTGGAAAGTAGCGTCAGTCATGGTGCCGTCGAGCAGATTCTTACCGTTGAACTGAGTCGTATCAGCGATACGGTCCAACTCTTCGATCAGCTGATCAACCTCAGCTTGCAGAGACTCGCGGTCAGAAGCGCTGTTGGTATCGTTGGCGGACTGAACAGCCAGCTCACGAATACGCTGCAGGATGTTCGTGCTCTCTTGCAGTGCACCTTCAGCAGTTTGCGACAGGGAGATACCGTCGTTGGCGTTACGTACCGCTTGGTTCAGACCAGTGATCTGAGCAGTCATACGGTCAGAGATCGCCAGACCGGCAGCATCATCTTTCGCGCTGTTGATACGCAGACCTGAAGACAGGCGCTGCATGGATTGGTTGAGATCGTTTTGAGATTTGCCCAGGTTACGTTGAGCGTTAAGGGATGCAACGTTAGTGTTAATTGTTAATGCCATGATTTTCCTCCATGAAGTTTGTGTGGTCGGGCTTCCGTGCCCTGGTTAAATTGTGTTGCTACAATTTTTTTACGTTTCTTCTGTTTGGGGGATGGTCTTGAAATAGGCTTCGTCTCACCTCCTTCTTCCGTAAATTCCCCGCATACAAACCTTCTTCGGCATCCTGCTTAAGAAAGTTTAGAAAAAAAATTACTTTTTTTACTTTTTTTTCAAAAATACGAGAACAAATTGTCTTCCCGACATTTTTCATCGTATTTGTCTAACAGACCCTATCTTTAGATAGTACCCCTGTTTCACCAGGTTTCAAGAAAAATCCACCTAGCCGAGCAGACTTAAAGCCAATTGCGGTGCCTGGTTGGCTTGAGCCAGAATCGAAACACCCGCCTGCTGCAGAATATTGCTTTTGGTCATGATCGAAGTTTCCTGAGCAATATCCGCATCCAAAATCCGCGAACGTGCCGCAGAAAGATTTTCGGTGACGTTCTGCAGGTTGGCAATCGAGCTTTCCAAACGATTCATCACCGCGCCCATATTGCCGCGCATCTGATCAATATATTCCAGAGCACTGTCAAAGCGGGAGATCGCCAGAGTGGCATCACTGCTGATATCGACATCATCGATATTCAGCACGGTTGAATCGGCACTGCCCAAAGTCACACTGATCATCTGACCGGCGTTGGCCCCAGCCTGGAACTGAAAAGCACGACTGGCAATCTCTTCGGTGCCCAGTTCGTCAGCACTCGGCCAGGTTTCAACAAAGCCCTCAAGCGGGTCATCATCATAAACCCACGGCTTGTCGGCAACCACGGAGGTATTGGTGAACACCTCACCACCATCGGCATCCAAGCCACCGATTGCGCCGACATCGTCGTTGGTCAAATCCATAGCGCTGATAAAGGTTGAAAAGTCGCCGCCCTGCGTGGTGATGGCGGTTTCAAAATCTGCCAGATTCGCATAGGCAAACGTATCATGACGACTGGCAAGATCCTGAATGGCATTATCCAGGGCGTTGCCACTGACACCATCTTCGGGATGATCCTGCAGATAGGTCATGACCTCATCAATTCCGCTTCCTCCGGCATCTTTGATCGCGTCATGCAGAAAGCGGGTCGCCGCATAACTGGCCGCATATTGTGACGAACTGTCGATATTATCCGGATCGAATGCGGCAATGAGGTTGTCAGCCGAGCCAGCGTTCCCCAGGTCGATGGCAAGACGTTCATCACCGCCCATCATGAATTCTGCCGTGCCTTCAACAAACCAGAAGCCCTCATTGCGAATGGAATCAAGGCTGGTGTTGGCACCCATGATGGCATGGGTCATTTCATGCACCACGACCCGGTCGTATTCCCACATACTGCTGGGATCTTCGGGGTCATACTTGGCCATATTGACAGTCAACGGAATCGCTGTGTAGCGGCCGTAGCTGTCAACTTCGGTTCCGCTACCGCCCACATAAGCCACCGCATCGCTGTCCGGATCATCAATGAACTGCACATTGAAATCGACATTTTCAGCGGTGAGGCCGTAATACTCTTCAACCCGATCTTCTGAATAACGCAACCAGGCCGACTTGAGGCTTTCAACGACTTCAGCCCGATCCGGGTCACCACCAATGGTGCCGCCTGGACCATGGGACAAAACTTTCGTCCCGTTAAAAGTGGTTGTTTGACCGATACGGTCAATTTCCAGTTTGATCTGTTCCACTTCAGCTTGCAATGAAGCTTTGTCGGAATCACTTAACGTCGCTTCGTTGGCAGCCTGAACCGCCAGCTCACGACCACGCTGGATGAGATTGGTCACCTCCTGCAACGCCCCCTCGGCCGTCTGCAAGAGGGAGATCCCATCATTGAGATTACGAACCGCCTGGTTCATCCCTTTGACTTGCGAGGTCATGCGATCACTGATCGCAAGACCGGCGGCGTCATCCTTGGCGCTATTGATCCGCAATCCTGACGATAGCCGTTGCATCGCCGTACCCAGGTCGGTCTGAGCCGATCCAAGATTACGCTGCGCATTGAGCGCTGCAACATTTGTGTTGATCGTCATTCCCATGACATGTTCCTCCATGAATTACGAGGTTCGGGCTTCCATGCCCTTCATTCTTCTTTTCTCTATGGGTGAAGCAGCCAGCGGCAAAAAGGCTTTGCAGCTAACCCAGCAAACTTAAGGCCAGTTGAGGGGCCTGGTTTGCTTGTGCCAGAATTGAAACTCCAGCTTGCTGCAAAATGTTTTGCTTGGTCATATTGGATGTCTCTTCCGCAACATCCGCGTCGAGAATCCGCGACCGCGCCGCTGAGAGGTTCTCAGCAACATTTTGCAAATTGGCAATGGTGGATTCAAAACGGTTCTGAACCGCACCGAGATCACCACGAATCGTGTCGATTTGAGCCAAAGCAGCATCAACGGAACTGATCGCTGTCGTAGCACCTTCACGCGTTGATACATCAACTTGATCAATGGTGGTCGTGGCGTTACCGGCACTGTCAAGGCCAGCAGCAGCCAAAGCGCCCGTGGTTCCTTCTTCAATGGAGATATCCGTTGTGCTGTCCAGAGAGATCTGACCATTGTACTCTGAGGCGGTCGTTCCAACTTCGGCAAGACCGGCAGAGGTTGCCAGTGGGGTTGAACCATCGGTATCAATGGTTTCCGCCAGAGTAAAGGCAGTGCCATCGGTCTTGGTGATTTCAACCTGACCACTATCTGTCAATGCCGCACTGTACGAAGCACCAACCGCCACATCGTCATTAATGGCATCAACAACATCCTGTGCCGTGATGTCATTGCTGGACACTGCTGCAACATCGAGAACAGTCCCCCCATCAAAATCGAGGGTGTAGGTTCCACTGACCGCACCTTGGGTGGTTGCAGAGATCGCACCGATGTTAGACTCATTACCGGCATCCTGAGTAAAGGTCAGAGTGCCACCACCTGCATCGCTCAAGGTGTAATTGGTCACAGACAGCGCAGTCGAGCCACTCGTTCCGTTAACAATTTCATCCACCAATGAGGCGGCAGTCAAGTCACCACCAGAGCTGTTGGTGAACGTGTAATCGGTACCATCAACGCTGAAGGTCATATCCTGACCGGCGTAAACGGTCACCGCACTTAAATTCAAGTTCTGGATTTCAGCCTGGGCGGGTGCGGCAGCAATTCCGGCAACCGTTTCCGAACCGGTGGGTCCGGCAGATGCGGCTTCGTCGAGAGCCGTGTCAATCGGATCAATATTGGATGCGGTTCCTGAATTCTGCGCAAACTGTAAAACAGCACTGCCCTCATCCGTGAGCGTGTAATTGGCAATGGACAGAACGGTTGAACCACCTGTGCCATTGACGATCTCATCCACTAGACCAGCACCCGTCAGATCTCCAGCAGTGCTGTTGGTAAAGGTATAATCCGAACCACCAACCGTAAATGTCAGTGAGTCGCCGGAACCAACTGTCACAGCACTCAAGTCGAGCTGTTGCACTTCTGGCGTATCAGGGCCATAGGATGTTGTTACGGTGGAGACTTGATCATCTGGAGGTGTTCCTGATGGTGCATTTATCGTCGCATTTCCACCAGTATCACGAAAGGTGCCGCCCGTCTGGGTCAACGTATAAGTCGTACCTGTGACGGAAAGAGTCCAGATCGTGCTACCTCCGCTATCGGGACCAGCACTGACACCATCCAATTCTCCTTCAATATCGCCATCATTGTTAATCGTAAGTCCGTTAAAATCAACGAAAGTACTATCTGCAAAATTGAAAGTTAAGGTGCCACCTGTAACCAATCCAGACAAATCACCGCTCTGAACCTCAGCGGTTGGAGACAAGCTACCTTCAGTAATGACATTGGGCACAACACTACCGGAGATATCCACCGCAGCCGGATCAACCGATGTCGTAATGTCAGCGATAGGCGCTTCATTTCCAGCAGTTTGCGTAATGGATACAACTCCGGCACCTTCATCAGCAACAGTATAGTTGGTCACAGACAAAGCCGTCGAGCCACTGGTGCCATTGACGATTTCATCGGCCAAAGCAGCACCCGTCAGAGAACCACCTGAACTGTTGGTAAAGGTAAAATCGGAACCATCGACCGTGAAGGTCATGGTATCGCCATCAGCAAGAGTCGTTGCGGTCAAATCGATGGTTTGAGATTCTGCCTGGGCCGGGATAGCCGCAGCTCCGGGGGTCGCTTCAGTCGCAGTCACATTGGTCGTTGAATTCGCCAGTGAAACGGCGGAGAAGTCAAAACTTTGAACGTTGACCGCTTCGGCAATATCTACTCCCGCAGCAGTGTTGATGGCCGCAGCCAGACTGGTATTTGTTCCATCTGTCGCACCAACATCCGTGCCGTTAACAACCAGATCACCTGCAGCCAGAGCGGAACCATCCATTTCTCCGCCGACAACAGCATCACCGTTCGGTGCTTCAATGGTCGCACCGACATAGCTGAGCTGACTGGTTTCAGCGCTGGCAATACTGAAAGAGATGGTTTGGCTGACACCAGCATTGGCGCCAACTTGGAAGGTGGCATCATTCATGGTGCCATCAAGCAGATTTTTACCGTTAAATTGAGTGGTGTCGGCAATACGATCCAGCTCTTCGATCAGCTGATCAACCTCAGCCTGCAAAGATTCACGATCGGATGCACTATTGGTGTCATTGGCAGACTGGACACCCAGCTCACGAATGCGCTGAAGAATATTGGTGCTTTCCTGCAGGGCACCTTCGGCAGTTTGGGAAAGAGATATACCATCGTTGGCATTCCGTGTCGCCTGGTTCAGACCGGTGATCTGAGCCGTCATGCGGTCGGAGATGGCCAAACCGGCAGCATCATCTTTAGCACTGTTGATACGGAGTCCTGAAGACAGCCGTTGCATGGACTGGTTCAGATCCGTTTGGGATCGGCCCAGATTACGCTGGGCGTTCAAAGACGCGACATTGGTATTGATCGTCAATGCCATAAAATCCTCCATGAGTTGGTAATAACGGGCTTCCGTGCCCTGAAATTAGTGATGTGGCTTTAAAACCACAGATAAATGACCAAGGGTTGATCGATGTCTAACCTCACCTCGCTTTCCGCCAAGTCCCTTTTAGTACGATACTTTTTTTACACTCTACAAACAAAAGTATACAAAAAAAATACTTTCATCTAGAGAAAAATTTTAATTTTCTTAAATCAGTGCATAAAAAAGCCCCGCAATGAGAGAAAAAAACCTCATTGCGGGGCATGGTATGCGTTGATTAACCTTGGAGCAAACTCAAGGCCAGCTGCGGTGCCTGATTCGCTTGGGCCAGAATCGAAACACCTGCTTGTTGCAGAATATTCTGCTTGGTCATATTGGATGTCTCTTCAGCGATATCCGCATCGAGTATCCGTGACCGTGCTGCCGAGAGGTTCTCGGAAACGTTCTGCAGGTTGGCAATCGTTGATTCGAAACGGTTTTGCACCGCACCAAGGTCACCACGGATGGTATCAATCTGCATCAGAGCCGCGTCAACGGAGCTGATGGCCATGGTGGCCCCTTCTTGTGTCGAAATATCCACCTGATCAATGGTGGTTGTCGGGTTACCAACCTCATCCAGACCGGCCAGAGCCAACGCACCAGCCGTGCCCTCTTCGAGGGTGATATCGGCATTGCTATCGAGTGAGATCTGGCCGCCATGAGTCACCGGCGCACCTGCGGTGGCTGCGGTGTCAGCAAAACCGACACCTGTATTCGTACCACCGAGGTCTTCCTGCAGGGTGATGTCAGCGCCATCACTGTTGGCCAGCGTGATGTTGTTATCAGCGTCAACAGACGCGGTATAACCTGCGGTGGTGAGTGCATCAACAACATCCTGCGCATTGATCACGCCGTCACCGCCATCGGCCACGCCAATGTCTGCACCATCGACAGTCAGAACATAGGTGCCGGTTACGGCATCATCGGTACCGGGTGTGGTTTCTGTCACACCCGGAGCCACATCGCCTGAAACAGAGATATTGGCAACATCACCGCTGGTTGCAGCAGAGGTATAAACCAGATCTGCGCCGGTCGCACCGGCTGCGGCAGTGAACAGGGAATCGTCATTACTCCCACCGAATGTCACCACACCACCACTGGCGCCGGTAACCGTCGGATTGGCGACAGGATCAGCAATATAGGCCGCGAAGCCAGCAGCAAGTTCATCTGCAGTGATCGCGTTGCCTGTACCATCACCGGTAGCAGTCACACCGTTGACAATGGCCGTGGCATCACCAACACCGGTATTGGCCAATGCACCAAAGGTGACGGTATTGACTTCCTGATCACCAGGTGTCACTTCCAGGGTAACATCTTCAAAGCCAAAAGTTAGTGAGTTGACCACAGTGGCAATATCTTCACCGGCAGCGGTATTGATCGCATCACCCAGGCTGGTTGCAGTGCCGTCGGTAGCTCCAATAGCCTGATCGTTGACAATGATATCGCCTTCGGCAAGAGCAGTTGTGGAAACGCTGGTTCCAGCAACAGGATCACCGTTGGGAGCTTCGACGAAGCTACCGACATAACCGAGCGTATCGGTTTCAGCACTGGCGATACTGAAGGATATGGTCTGATTGACACCGGCGTTAGGGCCGACCTGGAAGGTGGCATCGGTCATGCTACCGTCAAGCAGGTTCTTACCGTTGAACTGAGTGGTGTCGGCAATGCGGTCGAGTTCAGCAATCAACTGATCAACCTCCGCCTGCAAAGACTCACGGTCCGTTGCACTGTTGGTATCGTTGGCAGACTGAACACCCAGCTCACGAATACGCTGGAGAATATTGGTGCTCTCCTGCAGCGCCCCTTCAGCGGTTTGCGCCAGAGAGATACCATCATTGGCATTGCGTGCTGCCTGATTGAGACCGGTAATTTGAGCAGTCATACGGTCGGAGATGGCCAGACCGGCGGCATCATCCTTCGCACTGTTGATCCGCAGCCCCGAAGACAGGCGCTGCATGGACTGATTAAGGTCCGTTTGAGATTTACCGAGATTACGTTGGGCGTTCAGAGACGCAACATTAGTATTTATTGTCAGTGACATAACAATACTCCGTATAAATTGTTATTTTTAAAACTCGCGGAAAAGCGCGAAGCCCGTCTTAGCCGTGAGCACTTTCTTTTTGCGCTTCGTCCTGTTTCTTTTCAACAGCCTCAACAACCGGCAGCGGGGTCTGAATGTCATAGCCGCTCTTCTCAAGGATCACCTGAATCGCCCGGTTGGTCTGCGGGGCAAACAGGATTGGAGCCGCGAGGTTGAGGGTAATTTTTCTATCGGGCGGTACCGTAACCACAACCAATGCATAGCAGTTGTCACCCTCGTCAATACCGAGCTTTTCACACTCGTTCGTTTCGGGAACAACTTTATAGGTCAGGAAAAAGTTGGTCGGATCGGTGAGTACCAAAGCGATATCAGGATCTTCAATACTTTGAATCCAGAACAGCGGACCTTCCTTTTCATTGGGCATGACGACAAAGTCACGCAGGGATTCGAAACCGATCAGTCCTTCAGGAAACGTCAATACAGAAGCCGGATCGTACTCAATCTCACCAAAACGACTGTTTATCTTGTTCATTTTTCCTCCTTTGTCGGACGGTAGCCTGTTGCCAATGTGTCCAGGTCGTCCAATGTCCAACTTGTTGCGGCACGATTCTGCTCCAGAATCTTGTCGTACACTTCCTGACGATATATTTTTTTGTTGCGCGGTGCCTCAATACCCAGACGGATGGTTCCGCCTTTGATTTCGACAATCTGCAATTTTATGTCATCGCCGATGACAATTCCTTCACCGACTTTTCTGGTTAATACCAGCATAGCAAGCCTTTCAAAAATTCAATCCAAACTACAAATAATTAAGGATAGATAATTGCCCGACCCTTCCAGTCACACTGAGTGCAGCTTCAAGAGCGGTCTCGGTCTGGGTGATCTCGGTGATCACATCGATCAGATCCACATCTTCATAGCGCGAAAGAATCTGCTGCAGGTCTATCAGCACCCCTTCCATATGATCCTTGGAGGTTTCAATCCGTGCGGCGTTGTTGCCCATCAAACTGCGCGAGCTACGCACGCCGTCGGCGGAGGTCTCAAGACGCGCCAGAAGATCCTGGAGGTCCGGAACTTCACGCAGCTGCAACGGGGCACCGTCGGGCAACAGTGAAACCGAGGGATTGGCACCACCAATGGTGAAATCAGCGCCGCTGGTGATGGTGACTTCCCCGTAATAGGTGTCGCCGGAGCCGTCATTGCTGATATCGGTAAAACCAACGGCGGCTCCGCCGGCATCCTGGACGATGTCCAGATTATCCCCGTCAACACGTGAGAAAGCGAGGTCACCACCGGTAGCGGAACCGCTAACGGTCACACCGGCCGCAGCAAAAGCAGCGGCATTGGCGGCAACAGCGGCATCAACATCAGCGGCAGTAACCCCGTCGGCATCGGCCGCGAACAGACTGATGCCTTCAACGGTCAATGAATAGGGAGGATCCGTAGCCGTTACATCAGTCCAGGCAAACAAGTCGCTTCCACTGGTGCTGTCGGCGGCGGTGGCCGTGACGGTCAAGCCAGCCGCGGTTGCGGCGGTTTCAAGATTGGTTGCCAGATCAATGGCGCTGTTCGACGCGGCGACATCAATCTGAGTTGTGCCGTCACCGATGGTCAGGTCGCCACCACCCGTGGTCGGTCCGCTCATGGCCGTACCGTTCAGGGTGGTATAGCTCCCGGCCGTCAAACCGGAAACCGCAACGCCGACACCGACGTCGTAAAGCAGGACCGGCTGGCCCGCAGCATCAAAATCCACCGGGGTCGTGCCGTCGTTATACACATACATCGGCTGTTCCAAAGCAGTGGCCGATAGCGCGGCACCGCTGCTATCCGTGGTTACTCCGGGAGGAAACTGCGCATTGTAATCGGCAATACTCAGAGGCTCACCATCCACTCCCATCAGAGGCTGCAGGGCAATGGGTTCGCCACCAAACGTTAATGGAACCGCATTTCCTGAAGCGTCTAACACCGGGCTGGCCGGGTCGCCGCCGTCGAGAGCGATGGGGGTGAAGTCACCGTTGGCCGCATCGAGATAACCGATATCGGCAGTGGGCAGCGCAGTCGCGCCGTTGTAGACTTGACCGGCCTCACCGCGAATGGCGCGTTCAAGATCGGTCAACTGAGCAAAAAGATTGGTTCCGGTCTGTTCCAGGACACCGTCGCCATCCAGATCGGTCAAGCCCATGAACAGGCTGGCTCCGTCCAGGCTGGTCTCCACATATTCACCGGGAGCGGTTTCCAACTTTTTGATGTTGGAATCCCCATTATAGACCACCACACCATTTTCCTCGGTGAAAGGCGGCGTGTCTTCGAGATAGCCGGCAAAAATATACTGCCCACCCACTTGGGCGTTGGCGACACTCATCAGTGATGTTTTTACATAGTTGATTGAGTCAGCCAGCGTTTCCATGTCGGCATCGCTCATCGACGCATTGATGGCGTTGATGGTCGTTTCCTTGGCATTGACCAGAAGATTCTCCGCCTGATCCAGATAGCTGTCGAGGTTGTCGAGACGGTCAAGTGAGGTTTCCATGGAACTGATGAAACGCTCGGAAGCACGAATCTGGGTCCGAGCCGACAACACGGGGCGGATCGCAGCCGGATCATCGGACGGGCGGTTGAGTTTTTTGCCGGTCGCTTCCTGAGTGCGCAGATTTTCAAGCTGATTATTGATACTGTTCAGCTCTGAATTTAGCGTGCGAAAGGTTGTTGCCTGTGTTGATTTCATAACGTTACCCTCTACCGACTACGGCCAGGAGGCTGATCCCGGCACAAGCTCTCCAACGTTCACGGACAGCCCCTGCAATTTCGCCGTATTAATTCTTGATGTTGATTACCGTCACCATCAATTCGTCGACCGTCGACAGCAACTTGGCTGACGCTTCAAAGCCGCGCTGGAACTTAATCAGGCTGATCATCTCTTCTTCAATAGAGACCCCAACGGAACCATCACGAAGATTTTTCAATTGGGTCAGAGAATCCTCAGCACCACTTTGCGCCAAACGGTTCTGTCCGGCTTCAATACCGACACTGGCAGCCATTTTGCCGTAAAAGCTGACAAAGGTATCTTCACCGTTAATGGTGTCTTCGTCTTTAAGGGCGGAAATGGCCAGGGCATTGGTGTTATCGCCGGGGGCACTGCTGTTACCGGCCGCTACCTTACTGGTATCGCGAATGGACACAGCAATCAGGTCACTGATATTCGGCATACTGAACTCCGGGGCTTCATAGCTGCCCCCCACCGCCGACGTATCGAGTTGGACGCTGTCACCGGCGTTGTCCGGTCTCAACACCATGACAAAGGTGCCGTCATCCTGTTCATTGACGGTTGCCGTCACGCCGAGAGCGGCGGTGTTGATGGTGTCCGCCAAATCGTTCAATGAACCACCGGCAAACGCCACGGTATTGGCAACGCCATCCACTTCGATCGAAAGATCACCCGCCGAAAAGGCTGTGGCCTGGTCTGGATCGACATAACTCTGGGTCGTATGGTTCCCGGGATTATTAAAGAATGCCACGCCCGTCGAACCGTCGAGCCCGACCCCCTGAGCATGAAGACTGTTGACCGTTTGCACCATTTCATAGGCCGTCAGGTCGAGATTTTGCTTCAGCTCGGGGATAAATTCATCGCGCAATTCAAACAAGCCATTAAACTTGCCACCCAGATTGTCGCCTTTGACTTCAAAGGAACTCTCGCCAATATTCAGCGTCAGGGTCAGGTCTTCACCTCTGGGGGTAGCTTCAAGCTGAAGCGCCGTACCGTTCTGAACCAAAGGCAAACCACCGGGCAATTGGATATTGATGGCGCCGTTCGGCTCCTCGTAAGACTGCACGCCTAACGTGTAGGTCAGCTCCTGTAACAACAGGTCACGCTGATCGCGAAACGAGTTGGCTGATTTGCCGTTGGCTTCGATATTTTGAATTTGAGTATTAAGTTCAGCGATCTGATTCAACTTAAGATTGACATCATCGATTTCAGACGCCACGGTATCGTTGATATTGCTGCGTACGTTATCGAGATCGCGAGCAAGGCTGTTGAACGATGACGCTAACAGTTCACCACGCTGAATAACGATGTCGCGCTCAACTTCACCACTGGGATTCGTGGACAGCTCCTGCCAGGCATCAAAGAAGCGGTCGATCTCCGTCGCCAGATTCTCGTCACCAACACTAAAGACGCGCTCTAACTCAGCCAGCGGAGTTGATTTGGCATCCTCGGTACCGAGTTCCTGGCTTTTATCCAGTAACTGTTGGTTGATAAAAACATCGTACTCACGTTCGATATTGTTAACCCGAACACCGGTTCCGACAAAAAAACCGCCAAACTCAAGCGACGGGATATCGCCAAGAACAACGTTTTGCCGTGAATACCCCTCGGTGTTGACGTTGGCAATATTATTGCCTGCAACCTCGATGGATTTCTGACTGGCAAAAAGGCTGGTTTTTCCTGTATTGAGTGCAGCAGCTAAACCCATTACACCCTCCCGGACAGAAGTCGGCCCCCCATCCCTTTACTCACCATGCCACCGGCCGGGGTATAGGCATCGGGTACCGTTTTGCGTCCAAAAAACTCCATCGATTCACGAATCCAGTTGAGCGCGGACCACAGCAGATAGGCATTGCGACGATTTTCAAAACGGATCGTGTCAGCCAACTGGCGATCTTCCGGGGACAAGTCCCCTTCAAGTTCGAGCTGCGCAAGTAACGCATCTTTACGTTGCGTTACGGCCTGCAGAGCGACGACATCCAAAGCTTTGGCGCACTCACGCTCTTCGATGATCACATCGTGTAAGGCTTGCAGCTGTTCGTGAATCGTGCGTGTCATACCTGACGTCCTTCAGCAATAAACTTAAGCAGACTTCCGGCCACTTTTTTCAAATCCGGCTGGTAGGAACCATCCGCAATCTGAGCTTTGAGCTCTTCAACTTTAGCTGCCCGTGCTGTTTCCTGGGTTTCATTGACATCCTGGACATACGCCGGGGCATTGAGAAGCGGTGCATTCAGCCCTTCGAGAGGCTGCGCTTTCAACGGAGCTGCGGTTTCCTGGGTCTGCCCTGCCTGTTGCAAGACAGAGGAGAAGCTCACCTTGTCACTGGCCGCACCTTTCTCCGCGTCTTTGGCTCCCTGCTGCTGTTGGGTTTTTTTCACCGAATTTTGCGGGATCAACCCTTTGTCGCCATCAATTCTCATCGTCATAACATCACCTGTTTTCTGCTGTAATTATCCGTTTTGAGGTAACTCAATCCATCGCTGGGTTATTTTTTCATAAATCCGTTGAAACGTTTCTTCACTGAGTCGGGAAAGCTCATGACCATTGCCGTATTGAAAACGGCGGCAGCAGTCGATCACTTCGTTGGCGATCAGGGAAGAGAACTCCAGGTCGCGTTGCATCAGTTGTGTCAACTGCTCAACCATACGCTGGGCACAGGATTCCGGGCCGAAATAGCCCTCTTCGCCGACCAGTGTTTCAATGGTCTCTTCAGAGATTTCACCATGACCACACAACATGTTCAACACTGAACGTTGCTGTTGAACAATCCCAACGACGGCATTTTTAATCATGCCTCGCTCGGAACGGCTCAATCCGTGCCGTCCTGAAGCTGTCGGCCTCGGCGACGCGGACAACAGCGGCACGGTCGTAAACTCTGATGTAAACTGGATCGGCAGTGCTGTTGTCATGATGAACCCCTTTGTAACATAGTGGAAAAAAGAACTATCTTCTTTTTTACTTGGCTATTTTATCGTCGGGTTTGGCGCAGAACTTTAGCGAAAACAATCGCTTTTATAAAAAACATGCGCTTTTTCAGCCCACAGGTGCAGCAACAGCACCAACCGCAGAATCACCACACATAATCGCATTAACAAAGAGAGCCGAAGTGCTCAGGAAGAACACCTTTTAAATCATATTTTTGCGCGGAAATCGAAATTTTGACATCGCAACAGAAACGTCACACTACTCTTTTGAAAGCTGCTCATAAAGCTTGCTGCCAATTCCCATGCTCTGGTTGTGAGCCATCTCCCGAGCAACTTCACCATCGAAAAGATCCTGATAGATCTCGCTGGCGTTATCTTTTTCGACCAGACCGCCCTCGGGCTGGGCGCCACGCATAGCTTTGAACATCATCTGAACCATCACGGCTTCAAACTCCTCACAGGTTTTTTCCAACTGATGGCCCTGCTGGGAGGAAGAGGTATTGGTCAGGTTGTTGGTTTGATCGGTGTACATGCGTGGGTCGACATGGAGATTCATAATAGCCTCTCGTGTGAAATCGTTTACTGTCATTGCTCTTATCGGGTGTGACAGCCAAGTCTTTAGAAAAAAAGACCATTTCAACCGTCCAAAACACCTCCAGAGTTACGACGATGAGTATTCCCATCGCTCGAAAAACCAATATTCACGCTGATTTTATCAGGCGAAAAAATCAGAGTATGCTAACCTCTACAAAAAAATAACACCCTAGCAGGCTGTTGAAAAACAGCCTATGGAGCCCATGGACGGGCGACCAAAATCAAGGACATGTTTTCAAGTGCTTGATTTTGTAAGCAAGACGGAAATCGCATTTTCGACTTGCGTCGCTGAAAAGGCCCCGGATGGGACTTTTTCAACACCCTGCTAGGCAATGCACCCCTTTGAGCAAGGACGATAAAGGACCTTTTTATGATTATCCCCGTACTTCTGTCGGGCGGCTCCGGAACCCGGTTGTGGCCCCTGTCCCGCTCCGTTCACCCCAAACAGCTGTTACCGTTAACGGACCAGAAAACCATGTTGCAACAGACCGCTCTACGCTTATCAGGTCTTGATGGGGTTGCGGCGCCCATTGTCGTCTGCAATGAAGAGCATCGCTTCATGGTCGCTGAACAACTGCGCCAGATCGATCAACAACCGTCGGCAATTCTGCTGGAGCCTGTTGGCAGAAACACAGCACCGGCAGTGGCTCTGGCAGCCCTGCAGGCTTTGAAGGTGGACACAAAGGCGACGCTGCTGGTCTTGCCGGCCGATCACAGCATTGCCCATCCCGAAGCACTGTGCGATGCAATCAAAGCCCTGAGTGATCATGTTGAGCAAGGGATGCTGGCCACATTCGGCATTGTTCCGACCTGCCCGGAGACCGGCTATGGCTACATCCAAAAGGGCACATCGATCCAAACATCCCCGCTGCCTGTTTTCACCATCAACTCTTTTGTTGAAAAACCCGACTTGCCCACGGCCCAAGACTACGTGGATAGCGGCGATTACTATTGGAACAGTGGCATGTTTATGTTTCAAGCAGCCCGCTATCTTGAAGAACTTGAGCGTTTCGAGCCAGAGATTGTGACCTGCTGCCACAAGGCGCTGCGCGCGGCACAGAAAGATTTGGACTTCGTCCGTGTTGGCGCGGAAGCCTTTGCTGATTGCACCAGTATCTCCATTGACTATGCGGTGATGGAAAAGGTCTCGGATGCCATTGTCGTGCCGTTGGATGCCGGATGGAACGACGTCGGCTCCTGGTCCAGCTTGTGGGAGATCGGTGACAAAGATCACCACAACAATGTCATTCGAGGTGATGTGCTGACCCACGATGTCAGCAACAGCTACCTGCACGGCACCAGCCGCCTGCTCAGTGCTGTGGGCGTGGATAACCTGATCATCGTCGAAACCTCGGATGCCATCCTGGTCGCCCATCGCGACAGAGCACAGGAGATCAAGCAGATCGTCCAGCAACTGACCAGCCTGGGCCGCGCGGAAGCCGACACACCGCAAAAAGTGGCCAGACCGTGGGGGTGGTACGAAAGTATCGACCATGCTGACAGGTTTCAGGTCAAGCACATTACGGTGAAGCCCGGCGCCAGTCTGTCATTGCAAATGCACCATCATCGTGCCGAACACTGGGTGATCGTCAAGGGCACGGCAAAAATCACCCGCGGCGATGAGGTTCTGACTTTGACGGAAAACCAGTCAACCTACATCCCTCTGGGAACCAGGCACCGCCTGGAAAATCCCGGCAAAATTCCTCTGGAATTGATCGAAATTCAATCGGGAAGTTACTTGGGGGAAGATGACATCGTTCGTTTCGAAGACAATTACGGCCGATAACAACAAAGGGAGCTTGTCTGCAACAGACAAGCCCCCCTCTTTTCGTTTAGTCCACCGTGGTGAGAACCGTTTAAAGAATCTCCAACTCGGCATGCAAGGCCCCGGCAGCTTTGATCGCCTGGAAAATTGCAATCAGGTCACGAGGTGTCGCGCCAATGGCATTGAGGGCACGGGCCACATCGCCGATACTAACCCCCATCGGCAAGACGACTAGGTTGCCGCGATCTTCGGACACGCTGATATCGGTTTGCGGCACTTCAACAGTGTTCCCAGTTTCAGAAAGAGGCGACGGTTGGGAAACCAGTGCCGAGTCATTGATGACCAAGTTGAGGTTACCGTGGGACACGGCAACCGTCGACAGACGGACATGTTCCCCCATAACAATGGTGCCACTGCGTTCATTAACAATGATCTTGGCAATCATATCCGGCTGAACTTCCAGATGCTCGACCCGGGCAATAAATTCAACCAGTGAGTCGGCATACTCATCGGCCACGATCACCTGCAGAGAACCACTATCAAGGGCATGTGCCAGAGGTTGGCCGAAATAGCCATTCACAACATCGGCCATACGGCTCACTGTGGTAAAATCAGCGGTGCGCAGGCGGTAATTAAGGGCACGATTTTCAGGTAACCGGAAAGGAACTTCCCGTTCTACGATCGCACCGGAAGGGATACGCCCCACCGTCGGATGATTCTTCTGCACCTTGGCGGCTTTACCGCCAAAAGAGAGTGCACCAACAGCAAGAGCCCCCTGAGCAACCGCATAGACATTACCGTCCGGAGCTTTGAGCGGCGTCATCAATAACGTGCCGCCCACCAGGCTGTCAGCATCACCGATGGAGGAGACCAGCACATCAATGGCACTACCGGCTTTGGCAAATGCCGGCAGTTCGGCGGTCACCATGACAGCGGCAACGTTATCAACTTTGACCTTATCGCGTTCTACACGCATGCCAAGCCGTTCCATCATATTGACGAGAGATTGGATGGTAAATTCGGTACTGGAACTGTCACCGGTACCATTCAGACCCACGACCAAACCATAACCAACCAGTTGATTGGTCCGCACCCCTTCAATATCGGCCAGATCCTTAATGCGACTGGCCAGCCCTGTCGAGCAGGACAGGCTGAAGAGGACCAGAGCTATAATCACGATGTGAACACGTTTTGTCATTCTCAACTCCTGCGGGCTATCAACCCGAGGCAACACACTTAAAATGGTGTTACCGTATCCAGTAACCGCAGCAACCAACCCGGCTTCTGTTTATCGTCAATCACACCTTTACCGGTATAGACAATATTGGCATCAAGAACATACTTTGAGTCAATAAGGTTTTCCGGGGTGATATCTTCCTGGCGGACAATACCGGACAGGTGAATCAACTGTCGTTCATGGTTGACGGTAACACTTTTACTCCCGGAAATACGCAGAGTGCCGTTCGGCAACACTTCAACCACTCGGGTTGTCAATGTCGCGACCAGATCTTCTTTCCGGGTGGTACTGCCACTACCCTGAAAATCGTTGGTATATCCGGCACTGACCAGATTGGCCGGATCAATGTTACTGTTCAAGTTGGCGAGATTGGATTCCAGGCCAAACAAGCTGGTAATATCGGCACTGGCGGAGGTAGTTCGGCCCGTGGATGTGGTCGCTTGCTTGCTGGCTTCGGCCTGCTCGTAGATGGCCACGGTGAGAATATCGCCGACACGACTGGCCCGGTTATCAACAAACAGACTGCCGTTACCCGTCGTCCACAAGGAGCCGGGTGTCTTGGGCTGCGGTGCCTCAATCTCGGGAGTTTCCATGGTGACCGGCTTGGAGATTTCAGCATCTCTCGGTTGCACCGGTGCACAGGCGACAACACCCGCTACAAGCATCAAAAGGTATGGAATCCGTTGCCACATCTGTTTCATGTTAAAACTCCACTTCGACCAGATCCGGCCCAACGACCTGAGCCATAACCACTTTTTTCGATCTGTTGTTTTGCACCCGAATCACTTCGCCCTTGCTGCCGTCTTCCAGGGCAATGCCGATCGCCGTCAACATCATGCCGCTGCGGCGGGCGACCAATTTGACAAAGCTGCCTTTGTGGACCAGTGGCGGTGTTTCCACACTCTTGAACTCCACCGGCTGACCGGCACGTACATTGCGGGCAACGAGTTTTCCCACCACATTTTTCAGGTCAAAAATAGGTTCACGGATCCGCGAAACATCCAGGTGAACCAAACTGACATCTTCGGCGGAAATAATCGTCCCACGTTTAAGCGACTGTTGCGCCACCACCACATCGGCCTTGACGAGCAACTTGCCGCGAACCGTGACCGATTTGACAGTGCGCCCATCGACCCGATAGACCACGGTGAAATGGCGGCTGCCAATGATCTTTTTAACGGCTGGCAACACATCTATTCGCAATTTACCTGCCGGAAGAGTAAAAGAATCCTCCTTGGAATACGGCTCAAACGTGTAATCAACATGGTTAATGCGCTGTTGGGCCTTGTTCAGATAAGTCTTGATGGTGCGCTGGATATCCTGATTGGTAATTGTGGTTCCACCGGCAACCGCCAGGGAGCTCCACAGCAAGCCAATCACCATGCTGACTAGGAGCAGCCAGAAAAATCTGTTTTTGTCCGAGAGAATCCGCACCATGCAACCTTAGATCAGATTATTGGTCATTTGCAGCATTTCATCGGCAGTCTGAATGGCCTTGGAATTGACCTCATAAGCCCGTTGACCGGCGATCATATTAACCATCTCTTCCATGACGCTGACGTTGGACCCTTCAAGATAGCCCTGCGATAATGTCCCAAGACCATTTTCGCCGGGGATTCCGGTGTTCGCAACACCCGAGGAGAGCGTTTCAGCAAACAGGTTGCGACCAAGACTACGCAAACCCGATTCATTACTGAAAATCGCCATCTCAATCACACCGATTTCCGTGGAGGTGGACTCACCATCGAGGAAAACATCCACGGTACCATCCTGACCGATGGAGATGCTGGTGGTATTTTCAGGAATGACAATCTGCGGTGTCAACAGGTACCCTTCCGAGGTGGTCAGACGTCCGTCGCCATCTTTTTTCAGCGCACCGGAACGGGTATAAGCGGTGGTTCCGTCAGGCATTTCGACCTGAAAGAAACCACGACCTTCAATGGCCAGATCCAGCTCATTTTCCGTCTGCATCATATCGCCGGTGCTAAACACTTTTTGCACGGCAGCGGTTCGCGAACCAAGACCAACCTGAATACCGGTCGGCGACACGGTATCGGCCGAGGTGGAACTGCCGGGAGTTTTGCTGACCTGATAGAGCAACTCCTGAAAATCCGCACGGCTTTTTTTGAAACCGCTGGTGTTGACGTTGGCCAGGTTGTTGGCAATCACATCAATATTCGTCTGTTGCGAATCCATGCCGGTGGCGGCGGTCCATAATGCTCTGATCATACCCCTGTCTCCTGTTGCTGAATAAACTCTTTATTGTGAAACTGAATAACTCTGATAATTAAAGAGAGCCGATTTCGTTCACTTTGCTCTCGAGAGTGAAATAGTTTTTCATCGCTTTCTGATAATTTTCAAAGGCGCGCAGGCTGGTCATCATCAAAGTCGTTTCCTCAATCGCCTTGACATTGGACTGTTCAAGATGGCCCTGCATCACCTGGCTGTCGGTACTGTTGGGAACGACCCGCATATCGCCATCATAGCTGTAGCGGCCATTACCTTGTTTAATCAACAAGTCCGGATCCGGATCAACCAACGCCAGCTCATCCACCACACCCTCGTTGCCGAGAATACGGCCACGCTCATCAATGACAAAGTCCCCTTCAGGGAGCACAATGGTTTCATTGGCCGGGCTCAACACAAATTCGCCGGTACGGGTGATCAACGTACCGTCCGGTTCCCGATCAAGGGCTCCGAGGCGGGTAAAATAGATCTCACCGTCATCAGGATTGCGAACTTTGAAAAAGCCATTGCCGTTAATGGCCACATCATACTCATTGCGGGTATCGATCAACACGCCTTGCGAATAATCCGTTTTAGCTACTTCGACGTATGAATAGTTCACGCCACCGGCCTGCTGGTTCTGCTTGGCGCTGTCCAAAACCGCACTGAATTGAACTCGGTCTTTTTTATAGCCGAGCGTGTTGGCATTGGAGAGGTTGTTGGTCACGACATCGACAGTCTGCATTCTGGCAACGGCACCACTGAGGGTCGCGTAAATCCCGGAACTCATAAGTTACTCCTGGTTGATTGATCGTTAACTGACATGTCGACCTGTTGGCAGGAAAACTTTAGGGGAGGCATCAATTTAGCGGATGAATATGGGGCGAAATTGTGTCGACTCTTATTCTCAAGGCCGCAAACGTCTCGACGGAGCCAAATCAGCCGTCGCAATTATGCGTGGCAACCAGGGAACAATCAGATAAATTTCTTCAGGCCACAGACGAAATAGATCCCGTGCTGGTCGGAGAGAGACCCAGGGGAAAGACCTTGGAAACGACATGTTCGGGCAGGATTATTCGCTGCAGGCAATGCGTGAGAGGGAGATGAGTTGCGAAGCTTCCGCAATGGAGATGTGCAACACGTCGGCTATCTGCTTTTCGTCCATCCCCTGCTCAGCCAACGCTGCAACATGACGGTATTTATTCGGTGGATTACCCGATGTTGCCGGAGGGGTCTGCAAACGGTTTTTCAGCTCGGCATGATCGAGACTGCGTTCAAAATTGCGTTCTTTGCCGGAGCCACCTTGTTCGATCTGATCTTCGAGCCGGGTCAGACGTTGCAGGGCGTTGAGCAACTGGCGATCGGCTTCTTCACGACGACGGGTTTCATCATGGACCCGCCGTTGCAGACGCCATACTGCCAGGCCAAACACCAACATCATAAAGCTGACGAAGATCAATTGCAGGTGGGGCAGGTTAAACAGCATATCAATGATGTTATGGAGAGTCTGTTGCACCGTAATCACCTCGGCCGTGACAGTTTGACTTTGAGTTTAACCAACGCCTGACTGTGCAATTGGGAAATCCGCCCTTCGGTCAGGTCGAGAACTTCAGCGATCTCCTTTTGCGTCAGTTCTTCATAGTAATACAACGAAATGACCAATCGCTCTTTTTCTGAGAGTTTATCCAGTTGCCCGGCCAGTTCGGAAGCGAGTTCACTCTCCTCTATCCGTTGCTGTACCGACGGTGAATCATCGGTAAGCAGATCGAGAAAATTGCGGCCATCGTCGCGGTCGTCCAAGGTTTCGTTGAGGCTGACACAACCGAGATGACACACCTGGCCAAGCATGTGGCGGTATTCATCCAGGGTCATGTCCATGGCTTCGGCGACTTCTTCCTCTTCGGGAGTGCGGCCGAGACGATGCTCCATCTGGGTAATGGTCTTGCCGATCCGCCCCTGCTTTTCGCGCAATGAACGGGAGAACCAGTCCATCTTGCGGATCTCATCGTAGATGGCTCCACGAATACGCCGCTCGGCAAAGGTTTTGAACATGATCCCCCGCGACGGATCAAAACGGGTGGCGGCATCCATCAACCCCATCATCGCCGCACTGGTCATATCGTCTTTGGTCACGAACCCAGGCACCTGAGCGCGCATGCGATCAACCACCAGATGCACCAGCGACATATGAGACTTGACCAGCTCGTTTTTATCCTGACCGGAAGACGGTCCATAGCCGTAAGGCGAACTCATCACTAAGTGCCACTCCCCAATGACAACAATCGTTTCCAGAAAAATTGCAACGACCCTTTAGGTTCATTGCGGTGCTGATCCGCAATCAGCGTCGTCGCCAGCTTTTCAAATGCCACGCTGACTTTGTGTCCCGGATACATCTCCACCATCACTTTCTGGCGTCGGACCGACTCGTACATTTTACGGTCGAACGGAATGCCGCCCATGAAATCAATGGAGATATCCAGATAACGATTGGACACCATGGTCAGTTTACGATACACATCCAGCGCTTCATCCGAATGGCGCACCGAGTTGACAATCAGGTTGAAGCGCTTTTCGTGATACTGCGACGACAACAATTTCATCAGCGCGTAGGCATCGGTGATCGCGGTCGGCTCCGGCGTGGTCACCACCAAGATATCCTGCGCGGCCTGGTTGAAATAAGTGACATTTTCGGAAATACCGGCCTCGGTATCAATCAATACCACATCGTAATCGCCAGGCAAGTTTTCCAGGTCATCGAGAAAGCGCATCTTATGGCTGGCTTCGAGGCGGGTAAACTGCTGGACCCCGGATCCGGCCGGAAGAATCTGTACCCCGGGGGGGCCATCAACAAGGATCGACTCCAGGCTCTGCTGGCCGGAAAAGAAATGGTTAAGGTTATAACGTGGGGCCAGACCGAAGACCACATCGATATTGGCCAGACCGAGGTCGGCATCGATAATCAAAACCCTCTTCCCCATTCGGCCCAGAGCAACGGCAACATTGGAGACAACTGCAGTTTTACCAACGCCCCCCTTACCACTGGTGACCGACAGAACGCGTGCCGTCTTATTGTTGCCGGCATTCATCTGGGGTGCCTCTCCCATTCGGTCACTCAACGAGCGTAATGTATCCGCCTGATCGGCGTGTTCTTGATGTCCATCCATCGATTTATCCTTCACTGCTTTCCAGAATCATTGAGCTAACCAACTCAGAGGTAGCTTGAACAAGGTCTTCCGGAACTTTCTGACCGTTGGCCAGATATGATATGGGACAGTTGTTGCGCAAATGAATATTCAACAAAACCCCGAGGCTGTTGCATTCGTCGAGCTTGGTCAACAACATGCTTTGCGGGGACAGGGCACTGAACCGCCCATAAATCTCGTAGAGGTCGCGCTCGCGCGTGGTTGCCGACATAACCAGATGCGCCTCAATGTTCGGATCAACATGGAGAAACTCTTCAAGTTCCTGCAGGCTCACCGAATCTTTTGGGCTGCGTCCGGCCGTATCGATCAACACCAGATCTTTATCGCTGTGGCGCTCCAACACTTCATGCAACTGATCAGCGTTCATCACCACCTCAACCGGCAGGTTCATGATCTCGCCGTACACCTTGAGTTGCTCAACAGCGGCAATGCGGTAGGTGTCAATCGTGACCAGAGCCACCCGCTTGCCACCGGCGAGCAGATGGGACGCCGCCAACTTGGCAATGGTGGTGGTCTTGCCGACGCCGGTCGGACCAATCAGGGCAATCCGTTTCGATTCGCCGGGCTGGGGCAAAATACTGCCGGTGGTCTGTACCAGTTCGGCAATGGTTTTGGCAAAGAACGCATTAAGAACAGCCGGATCAGCAATCTGTTTGGTCGTCAGCTGACTCGATGCGTAATGGGCAATCGTGGACGCGGCTTCCGCTTCGATTCCAAGACGCGTCAAACCATCATGGATCTGCTGATCGGCCGTTGACATGGTGGAAAAGCGCTGAACTGCGGGAGCGATAACAGGCTGGGGTTTCTGACGACTAAGCTTATCCAGTTGCTCAGGCAGGTCTTTAACCAGTGAGCTGACCAGATTTTTTAACTCGCCGACCTCATTGCGCAACCCATCCAGAGAACGGGGCGAGGTCTCGGCAGAGGCCGAAGAGGTGATGTGCCGATACGGATTGGGCAACGCCTCTTCAAAACGATGTGGCGTGACCTTTTTTGGTTTTTTTTCAATCTCTCTGGACGCCCACAAGTCCTGATAGTTCAGATCATCACCATCGCCACTACGCACATCGAGTATGGCTTGATCAGCCTCCGGCGTAGCAGCATCATCGGCATTCGCATCAACAGCGGCGGTCACTTCGAGCATTGGTTTTCCGAACAAACCCATGCCGCCCTTGCGTACTGTCCGTGATGACAGAATCAAGGCATCCGGTCCCAGCGCTTCCTTAATCATGCGCAACGCCGAATCCATATCCTCTGATTCGAAAACCCTAACCTGCATTGATTTTCACCATTCCGATAGAGCGTACTTTTAAATGCGAAGCAATCTCGTTGTGGGAGATCACCACCAGGCTGGGAAGGTATCGTTCAGTCGTTTTTTTGACATGAGGACGAATCGTTGGCGAACAAAGCAGCACCGGAGTCATCCCGCCACTGAACTGTTGAAGCTGCTCAGCCAGTGCATCCAGGACCGCTTGAGCCTGTCTTGGCTCCATGGCCAGATAACCGATTCCGCTGTCTGTCTTCTGCAACGATTGCTGAATCCCTTCCTCGATCTTGCGATCCAGAGTCATCACCGCCAGAACATCGTCTGCCTGGGCATACTTACCACTGATAGAACGGGCCAGCGCGCTGCGCACGTGCTCGGTCAGATAGTCAGGATCCGATCCCGGAGCGGCATAATCAGCCAGAGTTTCGAGAATGGTGCGCAAATCGCGAATCGACACATCTTCACGCAGCAGATTCTGCAGAACCCGCATGATCAGACCAAGGTTCAACGGCTCGGGAACCAACTCCTCCACCAGCTTGGGATAACTCTTCTTAAGATTATCAAGCAAGTTCTGTACCTCTTGGCGGCCTAAAAGTTCATAGGCATAGCGTTTGATAATCTCGCTGATGTGTGTCGCCATCACAGTGGTACAGTCGACCACCGTATAACCGGCAATCTGGGCTCGCTCTTTTTTATCTTCCGAGATCCAGGTGGCAGGGAGACCAAATGCAGGCTCTTCAGTGGCAACCCCTTTGATGGTCTCAGTAGCCATGCCCGGATTCATAGCCATGAAATGGCCGGGGAGCATCTCGGCTCCGGCAACCTTGACCCCTTTGAGCATAAAGTTATATTCGTTGGGTTTGAGCTGCAGGTTATCTTTGATATGCACCGGCGGCACGATAAAACCGGAATCCAAAGCAAACTGTTTGCGAATCGAACGAATCCGTTCGAGCAACTCGCCATCCTGGGCGGCATCAACAAACGGGATCAACCCATAGCCGACCTCGAGTTCGAGCAGGTCGACATTGAGCATCTCATCGTAATCATCTTCTTTTTCCCGCGCTTCAGGACGGGCCTGTTCCATCGAAATAGCTTCAGCAGCCTCCTGCTCCTGGGCCTGGGTCTTCTGCAACTGAAACGCGATAAACGCCAGCAATGCCGACAGGATGAGAAAGGGAGCAAACGGCAAACCGGGAATCAGGGCAAAGGCCAGCAGGATCACTGAGACCACCCAAACCGCCTGGGGATGAACACTGAACTGCGCTTTGAGGTCGGTACCAAAATCGCCGGTACCCGCAGTCCGGGTAACGAGAATACCTGCAGCAGTGGAGATGATCAGTGCCGGGACTTGGCCGACCAGACCATCACCAACCGTGAGAATCGTGTAGTTTTGTGCCGCCTCAATGGCTGGCATCCCCTTCTGGACAACGCCGATGATAAAACCTGCGCCGATATTGATCAGGGTGATAATAATCCCGGCAATGGCATCGCCGCGCACGAACTTACTGGCACCATCCATGGCCCCGTAGAAGTCGGCTTCGTTGGCGATTTCGGCCCGTCGCACCTTGGCCTCCTGATCATTGATCAGGCCGGCGTTCAAATCGGCATCAATGGCCATCTGTTTACCGGGCATGGCATCCAGGGTAAAACGGGCGGCAACTTCGGCAACACGCCCGGCACCCTTGGTAATAACCATAAAGTTGATCAACACCAGGATAACGAAAATAACCAGGCCAACCACGTAGTTACCACCAACCACAAACTGGCCGAACGACATGATCACCGAACCGGCGGCACTGGGCCCCTCTTCGCCATGCAGCAAAATCAGGCGGGTTGACGCCACATTGAGAGACAATCGGAACAACGTGGTGGCCAGCAGAACCGCAGGGAACACGGCAAACTCAACGGATTTCGCCGTGTACAGGCTAATGATCAGGATCAGCAGAGCCAGGGTGATGTTGAGCGACAGGAAAATATCAAGCAAAACCGGCGGCAGCGGAATGATCATCAGCATCAGCACCATCACCAGGCCGAGCGAGACCATGATGTCACTACGGACAATCAGACGAACCCATTTATTTTCCGCTAACGCTTCAAGCATGAATTACACAATCACAAATTATTTCACTAAACAGCCTAAGACTGGCCGCCAAAATGATGGGGTATTTTTACCCCGACGAATCTGTCACGATTTGCGTTTGAGGCTGTAGACATAAGCTAAAATTTCGGCCACGGCCTGGAACATTTGCTCGGGAACAACTTCCCCAACTTCAACTTTATACAAAGCTCGTGCCACATCGACATTTTCTACAAGCGGAACAGAATTTTCCCGTGCGATCTCACGAATTTTCATGGCGAGATTATCCGCACCTTTGGCAATAATCACCGGAGCATCCATTTCACCCTGCTCATATTTTATCGCAACGGAAAGGTGGGTCGGGTTGGTGATAACCACATCGGCTTTGGGGACTTCAGCCATCATACGTCGTCGAGCCATCTGCTGTTGGATAGAACGAACTTTGGCCTTAAGGTGCGGATCCCCTTCGCTCTCCTTGAACTCCTCTTTCTGTTCCTGTTTGGTCATTTTCATCTTCTCTTCCATCTCCCAGCGCACAAACATAAAATCCAGCAGGGCGAGAAGAATCATGATGCCGCAGCTTTTCATCAGAACAGCCATGGCCACGCGTCCGACATAATAGAGCGTTTCAATGACATCCATATCGACCAGATACAGCGCATTGTCAAATTCACTGTACACGGTCTTGTAGGCGACATAACCGACCAGGGCAACCTTGGCCAGGGATTTAACCAATTCGACAAGGGAGCGCTTGGAGACAAACCGACCCGCCCCTTTGATGGGGTCGAGCTTGGTGAGATCCGGCATCAACGGCTTGCCGGTAAACAGCCAGCCAATCTGGAGAAAGCTGGCAAAAAAGCCGACCACCAGCACCATGAGAAACAACGGAGACAACAACACGGCGGTTTTCTGCAGGACAAACAGCAGAATCTGCACGACGGACTGAGGCGTTACGGCCAGTGAGCCGGACTGCTCCCAAAAATGGGACACCAGCCACGACAACTGACTCCAGAATGATCCGCCGTAGAAGTACCACAGCAGCAGAGACAGGCTCAGCAATGCGGCCGTGTTGACCTCTTTACTCTGGGCCACCTGACCTTTTTTGCGAAAATCCTCTCGCCGCTTACTGGTGGCTTCTTCAGTCCGTTCCTGTCCAGACTCCTCAGCCATCCAAGCTCCTGCAATCGATGATCATACGACCATCCTTTGCTTTAATTCTTCAGGTAATACAACAATTGAGCGAATGTTTCCGGAAGCGCAAAGAACTCCCGGTTCAGCATAGCCACGACCATGTTCATGGTCAGACCGATAATAATAAACGCCATGCCGATATTGATGGGGAACGACAACAAAAAGACATTCAGCTGCGGAAACACCCGCGCCAGAATGCCCAGCACCAGCCCTGACAACAACAGCACAGCAAGGATCGGGGCGCTGAAGCGGATAGCCAGGACAAACATGTGCCCGGTCAACTCCATAATAAACGGCACCGCCTCGGAAGAGAAATCAAGCAAACCGGGCGGCAACTGGCGATAGGAATCGACCATGGCTTCGATGAACAGATGATGCACATCCAGAGCCAGAAACACCAGGATGGCAAAAACATTCTGAAACTGCGAGATCAGTGAGACCTGACGCTGGTTTTGCGGGTCATAGACATTGGCGGCTGCAAACCCCATCTGATAGCCGACAATGGTGCCGCCAAATTCGACTGCGGTAAAAATCAGTCGGGCAATAAAACCCATCATAATACCCAGCAACGCTTCATTGGCGATCAGCAGCATCAACGGCAGCGGTTCAAAGGAGTACGAGGGCAGCAGGGGTTCGACACCGGGAAAGATCAGAAACGTCATGAACAGAGCCAGAATGACCTTGGCCCGCGCCGGCACCTGACCGCTGCCAAAAACCGGCATACTGCCAAGAATCGCCGCAACACGCGCCAGGCAGATCAACGCCAGCTGCAATTTATCAACGGGGAATAACAGCAGCTCCACTGCGTTCTATCCCCCGAGCAAAGTGATGCCGTTAAAAACGTTTTCGGTAAAGGATAACATCAGCCGGATAATCCACGGCGCAAACAGAATCAACGACACCAGGACGGCGACAATTTTCGGAATAAAGGTCATGGTCTGTTCATTGATCTGGGTGGCGGCCTGAAAAATACTTACCAGCAGACCGATGATCAAACCGGACAACAGCATCGGAGACGAAATCAACAACACGGTTTTTACCGCATTGCGGCCCAAATCAATGACGAATTCAGGTGTCATGTCGACCTCCTTTGCTCAAAGACAACTCACAGCCGGGTACGACCAATCAGGAAAAACTTTTGACCAACGAGCCAACAACCAGCCCCCAGCCGTCAACAAGAACAAACAGCAACAGCTTGAACGGCAACGAAATGATCGGCGGCGGCAACATCATCATGCCCATGGACATCAACACCGAAGCAACCACCATATCGATGACCAGAAACGGCACATAAACCATAAAACCGATCTGAAAGGCCCGATTGAGCTCCGACAGCATAAATGCCGGAATCAGAGTTGTCGTCGGCACATCATCGATGGTGTCCGGTCGATCGTTGCCGGCAATATCCACCAGTAGGGCCAGATCTTTTTCGCGTGTCTGTGAATACATAAAATCACGCACCGGATTGACGGCCTCCGTCAACGCCTGGGCCTGATCAATCTCCCCGGACAGATAGGGCTGCACGGCCCGTTCATTGACCACGCTATAGACCGGAGCCATGATAAAAAAGGTCAAAAACAGCGACAAGCCAACAATGACCTGATTGGGAGGCATCTGCTGGGTGCCCATGGCCTGACGGATAAACGACAGTACCACGACCACGCGGACAAACGCCGTGGTCATCAGCAAAATCGCCGGTGCCACCGACAGAATGGTCAGAACCAAAAGAATCTGCACCGCCATCGACACTTCGTTGGGCGTCGCGGCATTTTCCACACCGAGGGTGATGGTCGGCAGGTCAATTGCCCAGCCGGTGGCTGGCAAAAGAATCAGGCCGAGGGCAAACAGCAGACGCAGCATCTTCATACGTCTTCTCCGGCCTTATCCTGTTCTGTTTCGGCGAGCACTTCAGCGAAATCTTCAGCGGGTTGCGATGGCCATTGTGCCAGTGTTTCCATATGCTCTGTCGTCGTTCCAATCAACAGGGTACGGTCTTTGACCGTAACCAGGTAGAGCGTTTTCTTCGGGGCCAGATGACGAATCTCAACCACCTTGATCTCGCCGCCTTTGGCTCCGGGAACCAAGTTGCCCCGCTTCAGAACCGCGTATAGAAACAGGACCAACCCCAAAACAATTGCCAGTGAAGCCAAGACCTTAAGTCCCATCGGTACAAGTTCCAGATCCTGGCCGGTAGCAGCCCAGACGGGGACAGCCCAGGCAACAGTCAGTAACGTGGCAACAAACGCTCTCACAATCATCAAGCCAGTTTTTCGATCCGCTCAGCCGGACTGATCACATCGGTCAGCCGCAGTCCCAGCTTATCATCGACCAGCACCACTTCGCCGCGGGCAATAAGGCGAGAATTAACATACACATCAAGGGGTTCATTGGCATTTTTACCCAGCTCAATGACATAGCCCTCATCCATCTGCAGCAATTCGCGGACCAGAATTTTAGTCCGCCCAACTTCGACCGACACATCCAGAGGGATATCCAGCAACAGTTCCAGGTTTTTCAAATCTTCGTCGTGACTCTCTGCCGCGTCCGGAGCCGGAGCAGGTGTCGCTTCGGTTTCTTCCATCAGATTATCTCCTCCTATGTAAACGTTCTAAAACGCGTACTGCTTTCTTACCATCACGAAGTCCCGCCAAGCCGGAAAACTTCCCTTTCCCTTCAACCATCACCGACACAGGCTGATCCACGGAACAGTCAAGTTGCAGAATATCACCAACACGTAAATCAAGAATTTCGCGCACATTCAGGGTGATTTGCGCCAACTGAGCAGACACGGCAACGTCCATGTCCTCAACCTCATGTGCCAGATGACTGCGCCACTGCCCTCCCGGACCACTGGCACCCAATTCACTCTTGAGTTTCTCGCGAATTGGATCAAGGGAGGAATAGGGGATCACCAGCCGCAACAGGCCGCTGATCTCGTTAATCTTGACCCGAAATGCCGCCACCATCATTTCAGTGTCAGCCGGGACAATCGTGACCAGACGCGGATTGCTCTCCACCCGCACGAGATCAGATTCAAGGCCTTCAATGGGAGAAAATGCCTTATTAAGTTCCAGACAACTTTCGCGAATAACCTCTTTGAGAATGTTGGTCTCGATCGTCGTCATACCCCGTTGCGGCAAATCGCCGGAATGCTCGGCAACACCGCCAAGCATAATTTCAACCTGGGCAAACGAAATACTGGAATCAAAAATCAGAAGACCGTTTTTCTTCAACGGATCAAGGCTGAGAATGCCGTAAAGCTCATGATTACTGCATTCATGGATCAGGGTCTCATACTCCATCGAGGAGATACTCTCCCTGAGAACACTGACGGCACGCTGCAGGCGATTGGACAGAGAAAAGGATAGATTGCGGGCAAAACCATCCAGCAAAATATCGAAGTTGGCCAGACGCATGGTCGCCTGGCCCTTGCTCTGCACCAGGCTGAAACTGGAAACGGCGCGCGGTTCCGGAGAATAATCCTCGTCACTGCTCTCCAGCTCCGCATCAAGCGTCCCGTCCTTAACCGCCGATAACAGCTCGGCAATTTCATCTTTGGAGAGAATCCGCTCCAAGCACGCCCCCTATTGGACAACAAATTCAGTGAAATAGATCCCTTTGACTTTCCCTTTTTTCAACAATTTATTCAGGCGAACGATAATCTCCGCCCGTAATTGCAGTTTCCCCTGCAAATCATTGAGTTCCGCAAAGGTTTTGTTACCGATCAACAGCAGGATGGAATCACGAATCTGCGGCATGCGCTCATTGACCTCGACAACCGTTTCTTCGTTTTCCAGCTCCAGGGTAATGGCTGCCTTGAGGTAACGGGTCTCGTTTTTATCCAGAATATTGATGATGAAATCGGTAATATCCACCATCGGGCCAACGCCTTCAGCCTTTGAAGTATCTTCCACCTCGGCGGATTCACCGGCCGGAGCCTGCTGCGCAGAACGTGAGCCAAGCAGATAAGCGGCAATCCCCACAGCAATCAGCAAAAACCACGACGCCGATGCCGACGAATAACATCATCTTGCTTTTACCGCCTTTTTCCTGCTTCTCTTCATCAGCCATAATCTATTTTGCCTTTCTTTGGTGCTCGAAGGTGTCGGTCTTAACAGGGTGCTTCATTCTCAAAACGTGTCTCGCTTTTGTCGCAACAGAGCTGTTTGCAGTTAAAAGGGCAACTGTTCATTGGCATCAATCAGGTAGGGCAATTCTTCACGATAGTCCCCCAAACTCTCCAGCACAAACTCAACCCGCCGGTTTTTCGCCCGGTTTTCCGGCGAGTCGTTGGGCACCAGAGGCTTCTCCGCACCATAACCGACAGCGGACATGCGATTAAGCGGCAGCAAATCGTTTTTCTGAAAATACTTCAACACCGAAACGGAACGGGCCACGGACAGATCCCAATTACTCATATCCGCACGGCCAAACGGGATATCGTCGGTATGCCCTTCAATGCGTGCCGACAACGGCAGCGGTCGAATCAGCTCAGCAACCTTGGCAAGAACCGGGAATGCCGCCGGTTTCAAGGTCGATGATCCCGGTGCAAACAAAATGGAATCATTGATCTGCAGAATGACCGCGCCACGATCTTTGACCACCTTGATCGACGGATCCATGCGCAAGCGATTCATCTGGGTCATGATCCGGGTATAGAGTCGTTGGACCAGATCATCATGGACCGGTGCGATTTCGACCAGCGATGGTGGCGAGATTTCTTTGCGGTCTTTACCGCCAAAAACACCAAACGCCCCCTTAAGCGAACCGGCAGCCTGACTGAATTTGATCTGATCCATATTGGCCATAGACAATAACAGAACGAAAAAAGTCAGCAGTAAGGTGACCATATCGCTGTAGGTGACCATCCATTCCGGGGCACCACCTGATTGTTTTTTTGGTTTCTTGGCCAACAGAAGTCTCCGTTTACGGCATTCGCTCCCACTAAGTGGTACAGCTTTATTTGTGCCAAAAACTTATTTCTTAAAATTACTCTCGCGCAGATTCGGTGCCACAAATGCGTGCAGGCGCTGCTCCATCACTCGAGGGTTTTCACCGGCAAGAATGGAGTTCATGCCCTCTGAAATCAGCGTTTTGCATAACATCTCAGACGATGAGCGATGCTTCAATTTTCCCGACATCGGAGTAAAAATAACATTGGCGGCTACCGCACCATAGAACGTGGTCAGCAAGGCGACAGCCATAGCCGGCCCAATGGAGGAGGGATCATCCATGGTCTGCAGCATCTGCACCAGACCGATCAGTGTACCGATCATCCCCATGGCCGGGGCATAGGCAGCCATGGTGGTAAAAATATCCGCGCCGGTTTCGTGGCGTTCCTGGACATATTCCAGCTCGCGCTCCATCATGTCGCGCAAAGCTTCCGGCTCCTGACCGTCAACCGCCATCTGCAACCCTTTGAGAAAGAACGGGTCCTCAACTTGGGACATCACCGACTGCAGAGAGAGAATCCCCTCTTTACGTGCTTTCCCGGCATATTCAATCAGCTGGGAGATAATTTCTCCCGGAGCCTGGTCTTTATGAAACAAGGTCTTCTTTGCCACGGAAACGGCTCGAAAGACTTCTTTAAACGGATAATGGATCAGAGTTGATCCAAGGGTTCCCCCGGCAACGATCATAATTGACGCCGGATCGACAAACAGCAGAATGGAACCGCCGTTCATCATCGCCGCAATCATCAGGCCGAAAGCGGCCACAGCACCTATAATTGTTGAAATATCCATAAAACGTTCAACCCTCGTGTGGTCTACACTTTAATGGCAAGTGGGACGTCCCTGTCCAATCTTCGACTCTCTTGCTTATTAAACGATCATTTTACACCGTTATGAAAGGATATGAAATAGATAAGTTCCTTTTTATTCTTGACAATACAGGAAGTTCCCACAAAGAGCTGTCTGCAACTTTTTACACCGACACGGTTATAAATCGTGACTCGTCGACGCGCCAGACGGCCTGCCTCAGGCTCGTCAATCCTTTCCCCTCCTGCTCTGGCAGCTCCAACAGAAAAAGCCGAAAGAACACAGTGCGTGTTTTTCGGCTTTTTCACATCAAACGATACGACGAGAACCGGAAGATTACCGCTTCAAGTTAATCAACTCACCGAGCAACTCGTCCGTCGTCGTAATAATTTTGGAATTGGCCTGAAAACCACGCTGAGTGGTAATCATTTTAACAAATTCCTGCGCCAAGTCGACATTGGACATCTCAAGCGAGTTGGTAAAAATTTTACCGACACCTGAACCGACTGTACCGACGATGGCCGTTCCGGAATCGTCCGTCGCTTCATAAAGATTATTGCCGGCCTTGGCCAGTCCGACCGGATTGGAGAACTTTGCCAGAGCAATCCGCGCCAGCTTGCGCGGCTCACCGTTGGAATAGTTACCCAGGATGTTGCCGTCATTATCAACCGTCAGACTGACCAGGGTTCCAGTCGCATAACCGTCCTGTGTCTGGGAAATAACATCGGACTCACTGGAGTACTGGGTGGCGTCAAAGATAATATCTACGGCCTGGGTGTCTTCAGCCTCATTGATCCAGCTCAACGCACCGCTAACAGTTGACGCGGTCGGCTGCGGCACTTTGAGATCAACATCGGTCGTCAAAGGGTAGTAATTTCCATCAGGATCTGTGGTGTTACTGGTGACGTACAGGTTACCATCAGGATCATAAACACGTTCGCTGTCAGGCAACGGCCCATCGCTGATCGTATCGGAGACATCCAGCACATTAACCAGACGACCGCCAGTGTCAAAAGACAGGATGCTCCGGCCAACCTCAACCCAGTCCGCCGCGTCAATTTCAGCGGTTTGCAATGCCGCATTAGCCGCATCATAAGCCGTTTGAGCCGCATCTCGGGCCGCAATCAAAGCCGCGTTTGTGGGATCGGCATCAAGTGCAGTCTGAGCGGCCGTGAGATCGGCAAGAGCTGTTACTTCCGTGGCCTTGGCCAATTCAAGAGCGGCGTCATCCGCAGCGATCTTAGCGGGACTTTCAACTTCCGACTCACTGACGACGGTATGAGACTCCCATTGCATAACGCCATCAGGATTGTTTTCCGGGTCGAGCTTATTGAAATAGGTTGTCACCAGATGCTCACGCCCCAGAGAATCAAAAATTCGAACAGATGAAGCATAGTTACTGGTATCGGCAGGATCGTTCACATCAAAAGGTGAAACCGCATCACCCTGAGTTCCCAAATAAGGGTCATTGGCGTTAAGGTTTGTGGCCAGAGAGATCTTCGTGGTCGGATTCGCCGGAGAAAATGAGCGCGTTTCGATGGTCAGATCCGTCAAATCGCCAACGGTCTCGCCGGCATCATTCAAATAATAGCCCTGAACCGCATAACCTTCAGGATTGACGAGAGTCCCGGTTTCGTCAAAATTAAAGGCACCCGCCCGAGTATAATAAATACTGGCCTCACCGGGGTCACTCACCATAAAAAATCCGGGACCTTCAATAGCAAGGTCAGTATTTGACTCAGTCGTCTCAAAGGTACCCTGACTGAAGATATTGTCTACCGTGGACAGACCGGCACCACGCCCGACCTGCGAAGCTCCACCGGAACCAGCGATCTCTGCAGAGAGCAGATCAGAAAAAATGGTCCGACTGGATTTAAAACCGATGGTGTTGCTGTTGGCAATATTGTTGCCCAACACGGTAAGAGCATTACCGTTTGCATTAAGACCACTGACACCACTGAACAAAGAACTCTGGATTCCCATATTTTCCTCCCTTGACTCGCCACAGACGGTGGCTTGTCTCGGGCCCCCTACACGAGGACCGGCCCGGTTATTATGTTGTTATCAAGACTTAAATTCGTTTAAAAACCGCGGACACTTTCAACTTCCGCCAGACTGAAATTTCCGGAATCAGTGACCAGCACATCTGCACCATCGACCAGATCCACCCCAACAACCCGGCTGCGGATCATCGACGTTGCAGCCACGGCATCATCGCCATTAAAGGCTGAGACACCGAGAGTATAGGTCCCATCCGGCAAAGCCTTGCCGTTATTGTCGGTACCATCCCAAGCCAGAAAATGGCGGCCGCTGCCCGTCTCAGTCAGCTCATAGGTTGCCACGGTGTCGCCGGCAGCATTACGAATATAGAGGCTACCCTCCGATGCGGGCCCGTCCAGATCGTAACCAAACTGAACTGCGCCTCCGGAAAACTCAAATTCTGACGAAGCAGTCACAACATCGGTACCAATCAGAGCCAGAGCAGACAGGCGCTGCACCTCAGCGGAGGTATTGCCCATACTTTCGAGATTATCATTAACGTTGAACAACTGCTCCAGAGAGCTGAACTGAGCCAACTGAGCAGTAAACTCTGTAGCATCCGACGGATTCATCGGGTCCTGATTTTTCAGTTGCTCCACCATCAGGGTCAAAAAGTCTTGTTTGCCCAGGGCATTGGCCCCTGACGACAATGCCGAGCTGAGCTGGGCATTGGATGATGCTGCATTTGTACTACCAACTTCTGCCATCATTCACCTCCTGCGGATCAGATCCGCACACTAATTCCCGAGCTGGAGTCGATGGCCGCTCCGGGCACGACTTCGGCAACCTGAGCCATCATATCCGCATCCATGGTGACGGCAACGGAGCCCTGACCACGGTTGTGGCCTTGCTGACTGAACGATTGTTGCTGCTGGGCATCCCCAGAATCGACACTGACCTGAAAGTCTTCAACGGTCATCCCCTGGTCCTGCAGAGCGTCGCGAAGCCGCGGAAAGTTGCGTTCAAGAACATCCTGAACCTGCTGACTTTGGGCATGGAGATGTACTTTAAGCTGATCGCCTTCCATAACCATGCGCAACTGCAGCTCACCGAGTTCTTCAGGGTGCAGTCTCACCGTAACGCTGCTGCTTTCACCGCGAGCATGAATCGACAAGTGCTCAACGGTCTGATTCACAATATGACTGTCCGGCACATTCACTGCCGGGCGCTGCCCTGGAGCAAAGGTGGACGAGGTTGCTGAAGGCGCTTGTTGGTGCGCAGTATGCACCACCGCCTGATGAGAATCTGCCTGTGGGGTCGTGTCACCGGCAGCACGCTGCAACAACGCGTCCACGGCGGCATTCGCCTTGGCAGGCGCCATATCCACAGTGGCCTCTTTATTACCCGTTGTTGCATTGAGCATGGTCTCAGCGACTTTTTCAGCGCCGTTCGCGGACAGGCCGCTTGAATTGGCCGCGACCTGAGCCGGAGTTTGGCGCTGGCGAAGCACCGTCTCGACATCTTGCCGGTTAAGCAGGCTGGCAAAGCGGGGATCGGTAATTTTACCGGAATCCTCTTCACCCTCAGGATTGAGTCCGGCAACACCGTCAACCACTTCTACCTGAACCTGGTTGGAATTTTTCAGCTGATCCATGGTTTGAGCTGCAACCTGGACGGATTCGGCCTTGATGGAGGCCGGTTGAACCAACTGCTCTTTGATTTTTTGAGCCAGCTGGGCCTCATCGAGAGGCTCGCCGTCTGCAACTCCTGGATCTGACACTCCTTGCGCCGTCTGAGCCGCTTTAGCCTCAGCCGCACGGTTCAACCCCGCAGTCTGCTGCTGGCGTTCCTCATGAACACGCGGTCCCACCAGTTCGTCAGCAAGTTCGTCGCCCAAGGTCTCTGCAGCCACGTCTGTTCCGGCAACAACGCCTTCCTCCTGATCGCCCTCTGCAGCCACGATCTCTTCGGCGGGCAACGCCTCAGGATCAGAAGTGGCGACAATCGCATTCAGGGTGCCATCAACGACATCTTTATCCGCACGCTCTTCTGACCCTGTTTCCTGCTCATTTGCAGCTTGGGCTGTCTCCTGCGGCACATCAACCTCAGAAGCAGCATCTTGTGAAACCGGAGTATCGACATCCTGATCTTGCTCAGCCTGACGCGTTTCTTGGTCTTGGCCACGGCGTTGTGATTTGATTTCTTGTCGTGAAGCGGTTTCCGGCGCAGAACGGCGGGACCCACCCGGCTCTGTGCGAGTGGCGTTTTTTGCTTCAGCTTTGTTCAGGGTGGGCAGAAAGTCACGGGTGTCGGAACCGGAGTTACCGGTTCGCGTCGAGGTCGACTTTGAGGCCACCGCCTGGGTCGCAATCGGTAGAGTTTGCATTCAACTCCTCCTGAAAGTTATCTGGGCGTCAAACACGGCTCATCCGGAGCTGCATTTAACAGTGCAGGATCACGTTGTCATCCTGCTGTCAAAATCAAGGGAAAGCATCATGCACCTTGATTTTGGCGACCCGTCCCTGGGTGCCTCAGGCTGATGTCAGCCAATCAATCTTCTTTTAGCGTGGCATAGGCAGCGCTTAACCGGGCTGCTCTTTCACCGCCGATATTTGCCAGGACTTTTCCGGCACTTTTTGCCTTCATGCCGCCGAGAATGCCAATGGCCAATTCCCGATCAAGCTCCTGGATAATCCGCGCGGCCTGTGCCGAATCCATCTTGTTGTACATTTGGCTGAGTTCGGCAATCTTTGCCAACTCACGAGCATCTTTTTCAGCCAGAAGTTGCTCAACCTGGCGACGAAGGACATTCAAATCGTCGAGTTTCTTATCGACTTCGCTACGCAACAGGTTTAGTTCTATTTTTTTTTGTTCAATTTCCTTGAGTTGCTCTTCGTTCCGCTTGCGCTGTTCATTGAGCTGGACAATCAGACGACGCTCTTCCACAGAACCGATTTCAGTGTCCAGATCCTGAAAATCTTCGACCGCAGAACTGAATCGAACACCGGAAACCAGCACCAGCAGCACCAGCACAACGAAAAAACTTTTTTTCATGACTCATCCTCATCTCGAAACAGGATGGCGATTTCATCAATCTCCGCCATCTCACGACGTTGCTGTTCTTTCATTTCGGCTTGTTGTTGCTTTTCCTTGACCTTTTCGAGCAATTTTTTTTCACGCCCCGCCTCTTCAAGGCCTTTGCGACACGACAGCGTATGCTGTCGGGCCATGACCACTTGCTCCTCCAGCCTTTCCAAGCGCTCGCGCTGGTGATTAAGCTGGTTTTCGTAGAGCATAAATTCATGAGCCAACATGCCCTGCTGCTGACGTTGTTCATAGTCCTGTACAACCTGATCAAGTTGTTGACGGCACGCTGTCACGGCCTCGACTAACTTCTTTTCCTCTTGAAGCGCTTTTGCCAGGTGTTGTCGGGCCTGATCAACGAGGCGCTGACGATGTTCCAGGACAACCTGAAGCTTGAAGGGTTTCATGTCATCTTCCAGTTAAGGGGTCGCGGCTGAACAGACCGAAAAAACAAGCACTGATGTTTCTCTTCGGTTGCAAAATCAGGAATAATAAGCAGAATTTGGTGAGGTCAGAGCGTTCGCGTGTTTTCCGGGATTGTTTGTCGTCGCATTGTGAAAAATAGGCCGCAGCAACAAACACGCTACATCACCATGCGGTACAAACGCTTGTCAGGCGACTACTCCTCGCGATGCGTAGCCCGCCGATCAAGAACCAGTTTAGTCATCGCCTCGACCGTGCCGACCAGATCATCGCGTTCATCCATCCCCTGACGCAAGAAATCGTTAACGGCGTCAATGCGGGAAATGGCGTAATCAATCTTCGGATTACTGCCGGCAACATAGGCACCGATATTGATCAGATCTTCTGCTTCTTTGTGTGTCGCCAGAATCTCGCGAATCTGAGCGGCACTTTGCACGTGTTCAGGATCAACAATGTCGCGCATGACACGACTGGCGGAATGGAGAATATCGATGCAGGGGTAGTGATTTTTCGCCGCAAGGTCACGCGACAGGACGATATGGCCATCAAGGATAGAACGCACGGAGTCGGCAATGGGCTCATTCATGTCATCACCTTCAACCAAAACCGTGTAGAGGCCGGTGATACTACCCTGTTCCTTAAAACTTCCGGCACGTTCCAGCAGTTTCGGCAACGTCGCAAACACCGACGGAGTATACCCTTTGGTGGTTGGAGGTTCGCCAATCGCCAACCCCACTTCACGCATGGCCATGGCAAAACGGGTCACCGAGTCCATCATCAACAGCACATTGTGCCCCTGCTGACAAAAGTATTCGGCCAGGGTGGTGGCGACAAATGCGCCACGCATCCGCAGCAGGGGCGATTGATCGGAGGTTGCGACAAGCACGACGGAACGCGCCAGACCCTCTTCACCGAGATCGCGCTCGATAAACTCACGCACCTCACGCCCACGCTCACCAATCAGCGCAATGACGTTGATATCTGACTGAGAGTGTTTAGCCATGGTACCAAGAAGCACACTCTTACCCACACCGGAACCGGCCATGATCCCCATCCGTTGACCACGCCCGCAGGTGAGCAGACCGTTAATGGCTCGTACTCCGAGATCAAGAGGGTCGGAGATCTTTTTACGTTGCATCGGCCCCGGCGGCAGCGAATAAACCGGCATCTCCTGATCAAGTACCGGACTTGGCAAGCCGTCGATGGCGTGGCCCATGGCATCAAGCACCCGCCCAAGCATAGCATCGCCCACCGGCATGGTGGCACTGGTGCGCAGCACGCGGATCAGACTCCCCGGTCCAAGGCCACGCAATTCACCCAGCGGCATCAGCAACGCCAGACCATCACGAAAACCCACCACCTCAGCGGCGATAGGCTCACCACCCGACAGCGGTATCACTTCGCACAGCGTTCCCACTGAAGCTGAAGGACAATAGCCTTCGATCACCAAACCAACAATCTTGGTGACCTTGCCCCAAACCCGCAGGGTTTTACAGGCTCTGATCCGTGCTTCAACGTCGGACATTTACTCTCCGCTGATAGAGTCACGCAGGGTTTGCACAATTTCCTCCATCTGAGCCTCAATGGTGGCATCGACCCGACCAACCGGAGACTCCAGTATACAACCACCAGCGGTCACAGAAGGATCGGCGACAAATTCAATATTGGTTAAACCGGTCAGGCTGGCAATAAACAGCGGCTTATGCCCCTGAACAACATCCATATCCGCCGGATTGATCTTGATGTGAAACTCTTCAGCACTCACCGCCGCCTGAATCGCCTGTTGAATCGTACGGTTAATGGCCTCACGGTGAACCGACAACTCTGTCAGCACAACCCGTTCAGCAATGGCCAGGACAATTCGCAGCATATCTTCACGACTGCCATCAAGCATTTTCTGGCGTTGCCCGCTGAGCTGACGACACGCCTCAGCCAGGGCTTTGGTCGTTTTAGAGAGCTGGGCGTTGGCTTCATCAAGACCGGCCTGCTTCCCCTCATCATAGCCTTCCTGACGAATCGCTTCGACATCGACAGCAAGGGCTGCTTCAACCGGCGCTGTCGGCTGTCCGGAAGCGGGGGCTTGCGTCTCGACCTGCACGGCTTCCTGAGGGCACTCGGTCACGGTAAAGCTGCCTTTGTTTGCCTGAGTCACCTCACTGAGGTCAGCCATGGCAACACATTGGCACTTCACCTGGGTATCTCGGATAATTTTAGACCAGGACATCGCCGGCTCCACGTCCTGGGATCACGATCTGCCCCTCTTCTTCGAGTTTCAGCGCCAGTTTGACAATGGTCTGCTGCATCGCTTCGACATCGGAGAGGCGAACCGGCCCCATGGCTTCAAGGTCTTCCTGAATCATCTCCGCCGCTCGGTTGGAAATGTTGGAGAAAATCTTATTCTTAAGATCATCGGTGGCGGTTTTCAACGCCAGCGTCAGGGTATCGTTGTTGATCTCTCGCAGAATCATCTGCATCGCGCGGTTATCGATATTGACCAGATCGCTGAAGGTAAACATTTTCTTGCGGATCGACTCAGCCAGCTCCGGATCGGTCATTTCAATACTGTCAACAATTTTGCGGTCAGAGCCTTTTTCCATGCGGCCAAGGATATCCACCACCTTGTCGACACCGCCGACCTCTTGCTGCTCTTTCTTGCTGACACCACCAATTTCACGCCGCAGCGCCTCTTCGATCTGCGCAAGAACTTCTGGCATAACTTTTTCAATTTTGGCAATGCGATACATCACATCACCGGCGAGTTCTTCGGGGAGAAAACTCAGCACTTTTCCGGTATGATCGGAACGCTGGGTGGAGAGAATCAGCGCTACGGTCTGAGGATGTTCATTTTCGAGCAGACTGGCCACCATACGAGGCTGCATGGTGGCAATGGTTTCCAATGGGCGCGATTCAACACCACTGAGGATCTCACTAACCAACTGATCGCCATGCTCATCACCACTGCCGGCAATGGCATTGCGAACAAATTCTTCACTCTTGATATACATGCCGGGATTGCGCTTCTGGGCCTGATGAAATTCAGCCATGACATCATTGGCCAAGTCCGCAGGGATATGATCAATGTTAATCATCACCCGGGTCAACGTACGAATTTCGTTCTCTTCCAGTTCGGAAAAAACTTTTGCCGTTGCCGATTCTCCCAGACACATCAGCAGCACCGCCGCTTTTTCCACGCCGGTCATGCGGTTAAATTGCAGTTCTTCCATACTCATGATTGTTACTCTTCGTCTGTCATCCAGGTTCTAATCACCTGAGAGGGAGAATGTTCCGCCTTAAGAATATTCTGACGCATCTGCTCCGTAGCATCGAGCTCCACCGTTGCACTTCGTCCGGCAGCCATCTCCTCTTCCAACTCCTTAACCGTTTTAAAATGCTGCACTGTCGCTTCTGATTTCAGGGTTTTCAGTGCCGGACGCACCAGCATCAAATACATGACCAACGCCCCCAAACCAGCGAGGACATATTTCAACAACGGCATATACACGTACAGTTGATCGGTCACGCTGGGTTCGGGCAACTGCGGTTGCTCATAAAACTCATCAGCAAACGGCATCGACACCACGTTGAGCTGATCACCGCGTGTTTTATCAATTCCCAACGCGCTTTGCACCATCTTTTCGATAGTACGCAGTTCCTGTTCCGAACGCGGAGTCAAGGCCGGCTCGGCACCGTCCTCTTCGCCATCCGTCATCTTATCGGCGACCAGAACCGATACGGACAGATGTTTAATGGTGCCGACCGGAGCAACGGTCCGATTGACCACCTTGCTGATCTCATAATTGGTTGTTTCGGCACTGCTGGTACTATTGGAACCTCCGCCACCGGCGCTATTGACGCCAGGACCAAGGTTGGCCTGCACACCGGGAACCCCGCCGCCGACCGTCGAGCTGCCCTCTTTTTGCTCCTGCAATTGTTCACTGCGCGGCACGGCACTCTTGGGATCGTACAGCTCCTCAAGTTTTTCCACCTGGGCAAAATCAAGAACCGCTGTCACCTTGACCAGTGAGTTTGCCATCCCCAGAGCACGATCAAGCATAGCCTGAGCGCGACTTTCCATCTGCCGTTCAACGGCGCGTTGATATTCGAGCATCCCCGGAGTCATCGGACCGCTCAACCCTTCGTCCGGTTTCTTCGACAACACCTTTCCGGCCGCGTCCACCACGGTGACATAGTCCGAGTCAAGCCCTTCGACACTGCCGGCAACCAGATTGACGATGCCCTGCACTTGTGCCTCTTTGAGGGTTCGGCCGGGGGCCAATTTAACGATAATGGATGCGGTAACCCGCTGCTGTTCACTTTTAAACAGACGCTTCTGCGGCAATGCCAGATGAACCCGAGCCGCCGATACCGGCGATAACGAGGCCACGGTTCGCGACAACTCCCCCTGCATGGCACGCAGATAATTAACTTTCTGAACAAAATCGGTAATCCCGAGACTCTGCTTATCGAAGATCTCAAACCCTACGCCACCGCCCTGTGGCAAACCGGCACCGGCAAGGTCCAGACGGGTTTCGTAAACCCGATCAGCCGGGACATAAACCGACTGTCCACCGCTACGCAATTCGTACGGAACCTTTTGCTCTTTGAGCCAGGTCACGATGGATGAGGCATCATTCTCTGACAAATTAGCAAAGAGCAGCTGGTAGTCGGTATGGCGCGCCTGCATGATAATCAGCGCAAACAGCGTCAGCGAAAACAGCGTCACGGCAATCAGGCTGATCTTGCGTGACAGGGGCCAGCCCTTGATTGTCGCGAACATATTTCCTTTGGTCTCATCCGCCATGATTTATGAATACTCCATTCCAGAATCGGCTAAAAACAGCATTCCCAGCAGGTTCACACTTGCATCTGGATGATCTCTTTGTAAGCATCCACCACTTTATTTCTTATCTGTACCAGCATCCGCATCGACACATCGGCCTCTTCCATCGACAACATCACTTCATGCAGGTTATCGGCCTTGCCGGTGACCAGGTCGGTCACTGCTGAGTCCGCATCCAGCTGAGCTTTATTGGTCTGATCAATGGCTTCGGTCAACATATCGGCGAAACCGCTTTGCGGGGTCTCTTTGTCGAAGCTGAGCTTCGGCATCATCGATTTGAGATGGGTATCAATGGAGATATCGTTCATTGTTGCACCTCGCTATCCGTTATAAGCAGGCTGTTCTTCAAAACCACGGCTTATTTGCCAATTTCCAACGCTTTTAGCGCCATACGTTTCGCCGACTTGATGGTTGTAATATTCGCCTCATAAGCGCGAGTCGCCAGCATCATGTCGGTTGTCTCTTTAAGCAGGTCGATATTGGGCAGCGCCACATACCCCTGATCATTGGCATCAGGGTGGCTGGGATCGAAGATCAGCCGGGGCTCGGAATCCTCTGTGACAATTTGACTGACCTGCACCCCGTTGAGTGCTTTTTTCTCTTTAGCCGACAAGTGATCAGCAAAGCTCACCTGCGCTGGCTCAAACACCACCATTTTACGCCGATACGGCCCCCCTTCGGGAGTCCGTGTTGTTTCAGCGTTGGCCATATTGGAACTGATCGTGTCCAAGCGGATACGCTGTGCCTTAAGCGCAGACGAACTGATGTTCAGTGACGTAAAAATATCCATGGACTACCTCCTACGTTCCCTGTACCACGTATTTGACAATACTAAGTTTTTTGTTGAGCAATTGCGTGGTCGCTTCATACATGATCTGGTTTTCGGCCAGATTGACCATCTCCTGATCGACCTCGACCGTATTCCGATCTCCCATGCCGGACGTATCACGAATCTCGCCAACGGTACCGGTAACATTGTTGATCGAACCACCATGCGTCGAGATATGCTGGGGATGCGTGACAGCCATATCCGTTCCCTTACCGGTTGCCGCTTGGCGAAGCGCATCTTCAAAGGTAAACGTCTTCGCCTGATACCCCGGGGTCTGGGCGTTGGCCACATTAGCTGCGATGATCTGCTGATTGCGCAAACGCAGATCCATCGATTTTTTCATCAACAGAGCTGTTTGATCCATCATTCCTGAAGTCATCATCGTTCTACCCTTTTTTTAACCAGCTGTTGAAAAGTTCCCGGATGGGACTTTTTTAACAGCCTGTCAAATCCCACCAAATCAACGATCAAAACGCTCAATCGCCAACGTTTCTTCGGCCAAAGAGCGCCATTCACTACTTTGTGCTTCTTCGACCAGTTGGCGCAAAAGTTTTAATCCATCCTGACGTTGTCCCTGACGCAACAGGATCTGCGCTTCTCGATACACCGCCTGATCACGATAGTCTCCCTGTTGTAAATAACGAAACAACTTCAACGCCTGAGCGTTATTCTTCTTGTCGCGATACGCCTCCGCCAACACAAGCAGGTCCGCAGGATCTTCTTGAGACAAATCGTTGCCAATCAGGCCCACCAGAGTGTTCATCACCAGGTCTATGTCACCCCTCTTCCAAGCCAGATGCGCCAACAGTTTATCCAATGCTTCGGTCTTGGGCCGATCTTTCTGCTTGAGAGCGCTGAACACGGCATCTTCCTGTCCCAAAGCCAACATCGCCTCAAGCTTCAGTTGGAAGATTTTCGGCCATTGGCTCCCCTGGGGATATTTCTGCGCATAGCGATTAGCATAATCAATCACCCGGTCATAAGCTTGCTGCTGCATCAAAGCCTCAAGCAGTGGAATGTAAACCTGACGAGTCTGTTGCTCTTCTGCTGCGTGATCGAGCAGGTACAGATACAAGCGAACCGCACGATCAGACAGCTCCAGCTGAGAAAAAACCTCTCCCAGTCCGATCAGAAAATCAAAATCCCGTTGGCTGGCCACCAGCAGATCACGATTCTGCTCCACCAGCACCAACGCACTGAAGTATTTCTTATCTTCGATCATTCCCCGGATCAGATCCGGCAGAATATCAGCCAGCAACGCCTGAGCATGTCCAGCCAGATTCGTCATCCGATCAGATCTGAGCAGGTAGCGCAATTCATCGACGGCCTCGAGCCGCTGTCCCAACAGATAGGAGCCCAGTGCCTGCTTAAACTGCATCTCAGCACGACGATCACGATCAACCATCAGGCCCGCCAACTCGGCATAGTCGTTACGTGCCCGCCGCCGACTATGGAAATCATCCACCACCATACTTAAATCGGCAATTTTCGCTTTGGCCAGCAAAGCCCCCTGGGTTCCGGGAATGATCTGATGTAACAGATCGTAGCCAGCATCCTTATCGCCACGATGGATCATCGACATGGCGAGCAGATAACGCGCCATATCGCGCGATTCCGGATCATCCACACCTTCAAGAAAACGCTTAAGCTGAACAATCGCCCCATCATAATCTTTCTGGCGATACAAGCTCATGGCAAAGTTGGCCAGAGACGATGGGAAATCCGCCAACTGATTGGCCAACGACTGGTAACGTTCAACGGCGGCAGCGTAATCCCCCTGGTCGAACCAGACATCGGCCTGACGCTGTTGATAACGACTCTCCAGACCGGCCTTACCTTGCTTCATTTGTGCATCAAGCACAATTTGTGCGGAGCGCATATCATTCGTCGCCAGGGCCACTTCGGCATGCAACAATTCCGAGTAGACCGAGAACTGAGCTTCTTCCTGCCGTTGAGCATCAAGCTCCAACGCCGCCATAAGCTGATAGGGGTCCGCGAATTGACGCGCCGCGATATACATATGGAGCAAACGAGCATATTCGGTCAGCACCGCATCATCTTCAGGCAGTGCAGCCTGAGCCGCTGCCACACGTTTTTCAGCCAGTTTATAATTCCCACCACGCAACGCCAATTCAGACATCAACAACAAAAAGCGCACCCGCTCCAAACCTGTCGTCGATTCAAAGCCGATATTGCGCAAAGCCGCAATCGCTGCATCCCACTCATCAGCAGCTGCCAGCTCTTCCACTTCAACCGGCAGCACATCATCCACCGGGCCCAACAAGGCTAATGCCGGAAACGGTGGCGTCGTGTAATGGATCTGTGCAGGGATCGTCACCGGCAGCTCATAGTCGTCAAAAAAGCGCAGCCAGTCGCCACGGTATTCTGAGTTAATGCCCCGTCGTCCAACACCACCTAGCTGAGAGACCTGCCCAGGGAGCTTGCGGGCAATTGCCGGACGCATGGCATTTTGTGCATCACGCCAATGCACATCAATCATCACCAGCCCGGTCCGCAACTCTTTCGACGTATTGACGAAATAAGGTGGCCGTCGCATTAAAAAAGACACCATCAACTTATCCTTAGCCTGGCCTATTAGTGTGCGAACTAACCGTTCATCTTCCGTTGGATAGACCATTTCCGAGCCAGGCAAGGTTGATTTCAACTCAATTTCCAGCTTTTGCCCCGACGTATTGACCTTAATTTCAGGAACTTTGTTGAATTTAAGAGTGAGCCGGGTAACATTGACTTCATCCTGCTTATCGATTTTCTGCAGCACAAAACGTTGCGGAGCCGCAAAGCTGGAAACACTCCCCGCCACGATCAGAAAAAAAAGGCAACAGACAGAAAATAAACGTCTCAATGGTCACACCCGGTCAACACGTGGTTTAGCCGATTTATTTTCGGCACGTAAACTTTTAGATTTTTCATAAAATGCAAAAAACGCGCCACAAGACCAGATCGCGCAGAAGAGGGGCTACAGCCGGCGAAAATATGGATTTGAAATTCATTTTGCCGACAGATTGCACACAAAAGTCATTTTTTTGACAGAGAAGCAGGAAAAAGCAGTTCAGTAATTCTGCCTTTTACACTATAATTACTAACTGTTGTTTAATATGAACGGCAAACCAATACAATTTGATATCTTAATGAATTGTTCGGTTGACAGCACTACGTTCAACAGCCACACTTTGACAGTGAAACAATTTTGATCCACGTGAGTGCAGCCACCTTAAAAAACGGAGAACCAATAAAGCCATGACCGACGAGCTGAGCAGTGATCAAATAGAAATCATCCAGGAATTTGTTCAGGAAAGCCAGGACATGATCGAGCAGCTGGAGCCGACGATCATTGAGCTGGGACAAACGACTGACAACGAAACAATCAATGCCGTCTTCCGCCTGTTCCATTCCATGAAAGGCAGTGCCGGCTTTCTTGAATTCAACCACATCACCAGCGTTGCCCATGCCGCAGAAAGCCTGCTCGACTTGGTGCGCTCCGGCAAAATGTCCTTACAGCCGGAGCATGTCACCCTGTTGTGTGAGTGCTGTGACTTCACCAAGGAAGCCCTGGAAACGGTTGATGAGCATTTTACCGACGAAGCTATGGCCAAACAGGGCGAAGCCATGGCGACACGTTTCCATGAAGCGATGGACAGCGACTCTGCAGCACCAGCCGACGAAGAGCCTGTGACGCAAGAGCCGCAAACCGTTCCGGAACCTGAAGCGCAAGCCGAAACAGTGCCGCAGCCACAACCCGAAAGTGCCTCAGAAGCAGACGCTGAAGAGATCGACCCCAGCAAAATTGAAGCAACGGATGACCTGACTCTGGAAATCACCCCGGAGATGGTCGAACGCTTTGTTCAGGAGGCGGATGAGCTGCTTGAGACTGCGGAGCAAAGTCTCCTCGAATGGGAAAAAGAGCCGGACAGCCAGGACCATGTGGCCCTTATTTTCCGCAGCATTCACAGCTTCAAAGGCAACAGCGGCTTTTTTGGCTACGGCACCCTTGAAAAGCTCAGTCATCAGATCGAAAACGTTCTTGATGTGGTGAAAAGCGGCGGCTCTTTTGCCACGGAAAACCCCTTTGAAGTTCTCCTGAACTCAGTGGATGCCCTGAAAGACGGCCTCAACGCCCTGACAGAAGACGGCCGCGACGACATTGATGAAATCGACAGCCTTATTGACGCCCTCAAAGCCCTGCCATCACCACGCATTGGCGAGGTCTTAGTAGACAAAGGTGTTGTCGACGAAGAAACCGTCAACGCGGCACTCAACCAGCAGAAAAAACCGCTTGGTGATGTGATTGTGGACATGGGCAAAGCAACCAAAGAACAGGTTGACGAAGCCCTCACCACCCAGACCCAGACCAAAAAACCTGCGGCTCCGGCGCCAAGAGCCAAGCCCAAGGGCAGCGCAATTAAGCGTCAGGACATCCGGGTCGATCTGGAAAAACTCGACAACCTGATCAACCTGATCGGCGAGCTGGTTATTGCCGAGAACATGCTGATTCATAACCCCGACCTTGAAGGGCTGGAGCTGGAAAGTTTCAACAAGGCCGCCCAACAGATGGGCAAACTGGTGCGTGAACTTCAGGAGATGGCCATGATCATCCGGATGATTCCGGTGTCCGGCCTGTTTCGTCGCATGATCCGCCTGGTGCATGACCTGTCGGTCAAGTCCGGCAAGAAAGTTGACCTGAAGCTGTCCGGGGAATCCACCGAAGTGGACAAAACGGTCATTGAAACCATCACCGACCCACTGGTTCACATTCTGCGCAATTCGATGGACCACGGCCTTGAGCCCCCTGACGAGCGCATCGCCGCCGAAAAAGATGAAACAGGCGTCATCCGGCTCAACGCCTGCCATGAAGAGGGCGAAGTGTGGATCACACTGGAAGATGACGGCCGTGGCCTCAACAAAGAAAAAATTCTTGCCAAAGCCATCACAAATGGCCTGATTGAGGGAGATGGTTCCGATCTGACTGACAAAGAGATCTACAACTTGATCTTCCAACCCGGCTTCTCAACGGCAGATAAGATCACCGACATCTCCGGCCGCGGCGTCGGCATGGACGTTGTTAAGCAGAACCTTGAGAAGATCAAAGGTAAAGTTGACGTTGACAGTATTCCGGGCAAGGGAACCAAGATCAAATTACGCATCCCCCTGACCTTGGCTATTATCGACGGCATGCTGGTTCGGGTGGGCACAGCACGATGCATCGTCCCCATCTTGTCGATCAAAGAGGCATTCCGCCCGCAACCGGATGCCATCACAGTCACTCCGGATAATGAGGAATTGGTTCGGGTGCGTGAAAACTTCTTCCCGGTGGTTCGCTTGCATGAACTTCTTGAAACCACACCGGAGCATTCCGACCTTGTGGACGCGATTCTGATTGTTCTGGAATACCAGGGCCGCAGCATCTGTCTGATGGTCGATGAAATTATGGGCCAACAGCAAACCGTTATCAAAGGACTGTCCGAATATATCGGCAATGTCCGCGGCTGCTCCGGCTGCACCATTCTTGGCAATGGCGATGTCAGCCTCATTCTTGATGTTGGCAATCTGGTTGAAATGAAATAGATTGGGCCGAGGTTCTACATGACCCCTAACGACTCAAACGGCGTTCCGGAAATGCCACGCAGTGTGTCAATGATGACCATCAGCGATGAGGAATTCAATGCCTTGCGCCGGTTGATCTATGATCGCTTCGGCATCAACCTCACCGATGAAAAACGTTCGTTGCTGGTCGGCCGCCTGCAGAAGATGCTGCGAACCAGTAAAATCGCCACGTTTCAGGATTATTACGATTACCTGAAAACAGATACCAGTGGCAAAGCGGTCAGTGATCTGGTCAATATGGTGTCGACCAACTACACCTATTTCAATCGTGAAAAAGACCATTTCGACTATTTTTCAAAAACAGCTTTGCCGGCGATTTGCCAGAAACTTGAACAACAGAAACGCAAAGATCTGCGCGTCTGGTGCGCAGGCTGTTCCAGCGGTGAGGAAGCCTACACCCTGGTGATGCTGATGCATGAATATCTCGGCTCACAATACGGCAACTGGGATGCCGGCATCCTGGCCACCGACATCTCTGAGCGCGTCTTGGCGACAGCGACCCAGGGAATTTACGGTGCCGACAAAGTGGCCTCCCTGCCGAAAAACCTGCAGAAGTACTTTAACCGGCTGCCCGATGGCCGGATGCAGGTTATCGACAAAGTTCGCAAAGAGGTGACATTTCGCCGTTTTAACCTGATGAATACGACGTTTCCGTTCAAAAAGCCGTTTCAGATCATTTTTTGCCGGAACGTCATGATTTACTTTGACCAGCAAACACGCAACGCGTTAGTACAACGCTTTCACCGCAGCATGGAGCCGGAAGGATATTTCTTCATCGGCCACTCTGAAACTCTGGGCCGAGACAGCCAGCTTTTCAAATACATCATGCCTGCGGCTTACCAAAAAGGAACTTTGTGATGGCAAAACCGGTACGTGTGCTCGTTGTTGACGATTCCGCCCTGGTGCGGCAGATCCTCTCCAACGGCTTGGCCATGGACCCGGGGATTGAGGTTGTCGGTTCTGCGGCCGACCCCTACATGGCTCGCGATAAAATTGTTCAACTCAAACCCGACGTTCTGACATTGGACGTGGAAATGCCGCGCATGGACGGGGTTGAGTTTCTGCGCAAACTGATGCCGCAATATCCGCTGCCGGTGGTAATGGTCAGCTCTCTGACCCAAAAGGGCAAGCAGATCACCATGGAAGCGCTGGAAGCCGGAGCGGTTGACTTCGTCACCAAGCCGACGACCAATGTGGCTCAGGGGCTCAATGCCATGCTCATGGAGTTGCGCGCCAAAGTCAAAATCGCCTCCACGGCCAATGTGGCGCACTGGAAAGGAAAACGCGTTGAAAAGCGCGCTGCTGTCGCCAACGGAGCATCCAAGGCATTGGCCGAGTCGACCGATAAGGTCGTCGCCATCGGTGCCTCCACCGGAGGAACCGAGGCGATCAAAAAGGTGGTTACTCAGTTTCCAGCCACCATGCCCGGCGTGGTCATTGTTCAACATATGCCGCCCGGCTTTACCAAAATGTTTTCTGAGCGCCTGAACCAATTGTGCGCCATGGAAGTTAAGGAAGCCGAAAACGGTGATCGCATTCGACCGGGACGCATCCTGGTTGCCCCTGGCGCTTTGCAGATGGAAGTTGTCCGCTCAGGGGGCATTTATCAGGTCCGCTGCGCGCCCGGAGAAAAAGTCAGCGGCCATTGTCCGTCCGTCGACGTGATGATGCATTCCGTTGCCAAACACGTTGGTCGTAATGCGGTCGGCGTCATGCTGACCGGCATGGGTTCAGACGGCGCGGAGGGAATGCTGGCTATGAAAAATGCCGGGGCACGCAATCTTGCCCAGGACGAAGCATCTTCGGTTGTCTTCGGCATGCCCAAGGTCGCGTATGAAAAAGGCGGCGCTGAAAAGCTGTTTCCGCTTGACCGCATCGCGAGCCAAGTGATTTCCCTGCTGACGGAGAAATAAACACGATGAGCAATGTGATTCTAGGTGTTGGCGAATTCGGCGCATCCCGAACAGCCGGAGACATTGTAAAGACGTTCGCGCTGGGGTCCTGTGTCGCTGTCATCTTGATGTGCCCTAAAACGCGCACGGTTGGCATGGTGCATGTCGCACTGCCGGAATCCAAAATCAATCCGGAAAAGGTGAAAACCCGCCCGGGTTATTTTGCCGACACCGGTATCCCGGCACTGCTGAAACAGATGGCGGACATGGGCTGTGATCCCCGCGGACGCGGGTTTATTGTCAAACTTGCCGGCGGAGCAAAAATCATGGACCCCAACAACACATTCAACATCGGCAAACGCAACGCGCTGGCCGTCAAGAAGGTGTTATGGAAATATGCCCTAGGTCCCGTTGCCGAAGATCTCGGCTCAACGTACAGCCGGACCGTTTCGGTGTCGGTGTCCAGCGGAGAAGTCATTCTCTCCTCGCCCGGACGCGGCGAGTGGAAACTATAGAAAGGGGGACTACGCATGAAACAACGCGCCAAAAAAGAAGAGATTCTCAAAGCGATTGAAGATGTCCCTCTGCTGTCTCCAAGTGCCTCACGCTTGTTGCAGATCACATCTCAGGAAGATCACGACATCCATGAAGTTATCGACATCGTCAAGTGCGACTCGTCCCTGACAGCTCGGGTGCTCAAGATTGTCAACTCGGTCGCGTACGGATTGGCTCATGAGGTAACCACCATTGATCGTGCCGTCTCCTACTTGGGGGAACGCATGGTCGCGGGCATTGCCTTGGGCGACAGCGCATCGGCCCTGTTTCATAAAGAGCTGCAAGGTTATGAAGGTCCGAAAAGCGAATTGTGGAATCATGACTTGCGTACTGCCATTGCCGCCCGCGAGATCGCCCGATTTGCCAAAGTAACCCTGAGTGCTGACCTGGCCTTTACCGCCGGCATCCTTCATGCCGTCGGTAAAGCTGTTCTCTCCGACTTTCTCGGCCAGACAGCCAACGATGTTCTGGTCAGTATTGACGACCACGAGGTTGAAGATTATCTGGCCGGTGAGCGGGAACTTCTCGGCATTGACCACACTGAGGCCGGTTATGTTCTGGCTAAAAACTGGGAGCTTCCGGAGAGCCTGCAGATGGCCATCCGTTATCACCACATGCCCGCTGAAGCACCAGATGAGTATAAACCTCTGGTTTATGCGGTGCACCTTGGTTGCATTGTTGCCATGATGTGTGGTAGTCAAGCTTCCGATTCATTGCAATACCACCTGGATAAAAAATACACTGATTATTTTGATCTGTCTTCAGAGCAAATTGCATCTGTTATGCTTGAAGTCAATGAAGAGTTCGACAAACTCGACTGCGCGATGTCTGATACAAAGGAGAAATCCCGATGAAAAGGATAGTCATTGCTGACGATTCAGCCACAGCACGCATGATGATCCGGCGGTGCCTGGAAATCGTTGGTCTGATGGATGCGGAATTTGCCGAAGCGGAAAACGGCAAAGAAGCGCTAGGCCTGGTCAAACAGGAACAGACCGATCTCCTCGTCAGCGATCTGAATATGCCGGTCATGGACGGCGAAGCCTTGCTAAAATGGGTCAAGGCCAGCCCGAGACTGACTGATCTGCCCGTACTGATCATCACAAGCGCCGGCAATCCGGCCAAATCGCAGGAATTGCTCGACATGGGAGCATTCTCTGTGGTCAACAAACCGGTCAATCCGGCGATTCTCAGTGAAGTATTAACGCCGTTACTGGACTCGGAGGAAGACTAACATGCAGGAATTCGAACAGATCCTTCAGGAAAAAATCACATCCGTTCTCGCTGAGACACTCGAAAACATGGCTTTTCTTGATGTCGACGAAAGCAGCCGTGAAGAGCTTGAGGAACTTGATGGCAAGCGCCTGAGTGTCACCCTGATGGTTGCTAAGCCGATTCTACTGGAGATGCGTCTGGAGATGGGCGAAGAACTGCTAATGCAGGTCGTTGAAACCGTTTACACCATGGATCGTGATGAGATCACTGAACAACAGGTGGAAGACCTTCTAGCTGAATTTCTCAATACCTTGGCCGGTCGATTCATGGCCGAAGTGCTTCCGGAAGACCAGACCTTTGCGTTAAACCTTCCGGAGATCAACCAAGGCGATGATTTCAGCGAAACAGACTCCCACAGTTACTACTACCTGGCAGATGAACTGCCGGTTATCGTCGAACTGACTTCGGCTAATGGCGACGAACTCGCCGAACTTTTAAGCGACTCATAAATAAAAACACCAAGAAAGGATAGACCGATGGGGAAACGTGTACTTGTTATTGATGATTCCAGCACCATGAGAAAAATCGTATCTCGTTCTTTGCGCCAGGCAGGCCTGGACTTTGATGAGATTCTTGAAGCCGGTGACGGCCAGGAGGCATTGAATCTGCTTGAAAATGAGAGTGTCGACCTGATCCTCAGCGATATCAACATGCCCAACATGGATGGCATCGAATTTCTGCGCCAGAAAAAAGACAACGCCGCCATTGCCGGAATTCCCGTGGTCATGATCACCACTGAAGGCGGCTCCGACATCATTGGTGAAGCAAAATCCCTCGGAGCGGCTGGCAATATCAAGAAGCCTTTCACACCGGACAAAATTGAAGAAGTACTCGGTGGCCTGATTTAATCTGTCGATTTCAACCTCAGATCACAGGTTCTGAGATTGCATTGATGCAGGAGGAGAATTTTGGATTTACAAAAAAACATCACCGACGCCACCAAAGAGATCTTTGAAACCATGATCATGCTGGGCATCACACCTGGCGATCCTCTCAAAGAAAGCGTTAAAAGCTTTACCTGCTCGGTTTCCGGTGTAATCGGGCTTGCAGGCACCTGCCAGGGGATGCTGGCGATTCACACCCCGGACAACGTTGCCAAAGCTATTACCAGCAGTTTTCTGGGAATGGACGTTGATGAAATCAATGATGACGTCACCGATGCCATCGGTGAGCTGGCCAACATGCTTGCCGGTAATATCAAAATGGTTCTCGATGGCGCCGGTAAAGATGTCACCCTATCCATCCCGTCCTGCATCCACGGGGATGAATACAGCATGGACTGTGTTGCTGATGCGGATTGGGTTGTCGTACCCTTTACCATCGAAGCGGGGAGTTTTCTCGTCGAATTGCAGCTGAAAACCTGTTGACCTGCAATCACCTTCAGACCATTTAACAGGCTGTTGAAATACAGCCTGTGGAACCCATGGACGGGATTACAGACTCAAAGACATGTATTCTCAAATGCTTGAGTCTGTAAGCAAGACGGAAATCACATTTTCGGTTTGTGTCGTTAAAAGCCCCCCGGATGGGGCTTTTTCAACATCCTGTAAATAGAGAACTTGACCAAACCTGTCGCAATGACTTGTCTTAACAGACCTTTGCGACAGGTTCTGCTTCGGAGAGTTGCGTGGATTTAGACCTGCAAAAACAAATCATAGACAGCACTCAGGCGGTGTTTGACACGATGCTGATGATGCCGCTGACCCCGGGAATGAGCCTGGCGGAAAAAGTGTATGAATTTAAAAACAGTATTTCAGGCATGCTCGGCTTTGCCGGTGAGATCCAGGGTATGCTCACCATCCATTGCCCTCAAGAAGTTGCCTTTGCCATCACCAGTGCACTGCTGGGTATGGATGTTGATGAGGTTGATGCCGATGTCAAAGACACTGTCGGTGAGATGGCCAATATGATCCTGGGTGGCATCAAAGATGGCTTCACCGAGCACGGCGTTGAAATCAACCTCGCCGTACCAACGGTTCTCGCTGGGCGGTCCTATCGTGTCAGCGGCATGGACGACGCCTCCTGGACCACGGTTCCCTTTTATCTCGATGAAGGGGAACTTCTCGTCGAACTCAAACTCAAAGCACCCAAGTAGACAGGTAACTTTGTGGCGGTTTCAGCAGTTGTACAAAGTGTTTTCAACACAATTTTAGAACAACTGGCGGAGGAAGTCGGTGCCCTGCTCGGCACGACAGTCGACCTGACCGACCACCGCATGGACGTCCTGAACAAAGAAGAGCTGTTTGCCATCAACCGTGGTCGTTCCGTTTTATCGACCATGGTCATCTCCGGCGATCACACCGGAGATGCGTTCATTATCAGCGACCTCAAGGATTCCGTCATTCTCGGCGGCACCCTGATCATGCTTCCCAAAGATCAGATTGAGGAAAACTGCAAAATGCGCACGTTTGAGGGGGAAGCAGCCGATGCCTATGGTGAAGTTGCCAACATCATTGCCGGCGTCTACACCTCGGTTTTTCTGGATATGTATCCGGAAAACATGCATTTCAAACGCACCACCGTCGACGACTTTATCCCTACCCAACTGGACCCTCAGGCAGACCAACCGTTCCCTCCGGGCGAATACTTTCATACCAGTTGCGCGATCACTCTTGACGAATACGAGATGCACCGTCTCGAAGTCATTATTCCGGCACAACTGCTTGGCTTGGGCAGCCAACCTGCCGAACCGCAAGTGGCGCCGGAACCCGAACCGGAGCAGGGGCAGGGGCAGGAGCAGCCACAAGCCACTGCTGAGCCTGAAGAGCAACCGACTGACGCAGATGAAGAGGTCGATGAGCCCGCCGTTGAGGAACCGGCTGAAGAGGTCAAATATGTCGACTGTCCGACCGCTGATCGCGCTCTTAAAGCATCATTGACTCAGTGCGCTGAAGAAGTTGGCAGCATGCTCGGCCTCGAACTCGAGCTGGAAAACCTGACGACACGCTACGTGTCCAAGGAGGAATACTTTTCCCGCCCCGGTAAAAAAGCCATTGCCGCTGAAATGCTCGTCACCGGGGATAGCGAAGGAACCGGTTATTTCATCACCGAGTTGAAAGATGCCATCTACTTCGGCGGCACCATGATCATGCTGCCGGAAGAGGAGATTGAAAACCACACCAAATCCGGGGAACTTGGTGAAGATCTCGAAGATGCCTTTGGTGAAGTCGCCAACATCATCAGTGGCGGCCTGGTTCAGAACTTTGATGAGATGTATCCGCGCAAGTTCCATCTCAAAAAAGGAGATCTGCACCTCTTCACACCGACCAAGGTTAAAGTCGAAGACCCAGAGCCCTTTCCCGATGATGAATACTACCAGGTCTCAGCCACGCTCAACTGCGAAGAACGTGACTTGGGGGAACTCAGCTTTTTATGTCCAATCTCTGTGTTGCATCTTGCACCACGTCCAGCTCCCACCGGTGGCTGGGGCGAGCCAGAGCAAGCTGCACAACCGGAGAAAAAAGCTACTGCAGCGCCGGCAGCAGCAACGGAACCGGCCGAAAAAGCAAAACCGGCGGCAGCCCCAGAGGAAAAACCGGCCGCCATCGTCATTGTTGGTGATGACGATGCTCAAAAGAACTTCTTTGCCTCCAGCCTCACAGCGGCTGAGCCGGCAATCCTTCAATTCAGCACCGGTGACAATTTCAGTGAGGCACGCCAGTTTTCCGTACTCGGCGCGTTTCTCATCATGAACAATGTTGATGAACAAAGCTTTGCTCACATGATCAAAGTGCGTTCTGAAATTCCGGCGCAGAAGCCGCTCATCGTTGCCGGCCCCCAATGGACCCGCTCCGATGTCATCAAGGCGGTTCGCTACGGCGCAAACGACATCCTGCTGACTCCGGCAACAGAAGATGAGATCCGTGAAAAAGTCGAAACAAACCTGAAAACATCTTGCCAATAGCGCCTCAAACAGCGACAATAACACCACGTTTTTTTCTGTGTTAACCCGTTTCACATCTCTGGAAACAATCGTGTCCCACATTCTTCTGTTTGACAGTGATAACAACACGCGCACAGCCCTCAATGAGGTCATCCGTGGTGAAATTCCAGCACCGGTCCTGACGGCTGATACGTGCCCGCACGCGCTCGAACAGATTCGTAATCACAGTGTGACACTGGCCTTTTGCCAACTTGGCGACCAAAACGATGATGCTCTGGAGTTAATACAACAGATCAACACCCTCAACCCGCACATTGTCACCATTTTGCTGGTGCCGGAAGAAACCACCATCGGCACCAAACGGATTCTCCAATCCGGCGCCCATTTTTTCCTACACGCACCGACAACGCCGCAGGAGATCATCCAGCTGACCCACAGGGCCCTGCAACATGCCCTGCTGCTGCAACCTGCCGTTGAATCCGAGCCCAAACAGGACGACGGATTCTCCGACATCATTGGCCAATCGTCGTCCATGCAGCACCTGTTCACGATGATCACCCGACTCGCCGATGACGGTGAGAGTACCATCCTCATCCAGGGAGAAAGCGGTACCGGTAAAGAGCTGGTTGCCAAAGCCGTTCACCTCAACAGCCCACGGCGCAACGCCAACTTTGTACCGCTCAACTGTGCGGCGATTCCCGACGAGCTGCTGGAAAGCGAACTGTTTGGTTATGAAAAAGGGGCTTTTACCGGCGCCATAAACAATAAGAAAGGCCGCTTGCAGCATGCCGAGGGCGGCACCCTGTTTCTTGATGAAATTGGCGACATGAAGCCATCTCTGCAAGCCAAGCTGTTGCGCGTAATTCAGGAAAAAGAGTTTGAACCCGTCGGCAGCGTCAAAAGCATCAAAGTCAACGTCCGCATTGTCGCGGCTACCCACCGCAATCTGGAAGAGGCCGTCGCCAAAGGATCGTTCCGCGAAGACCTGTATTATCGGCTAAATGTCATTCCACTGCAGATTCCGCCGCTACGCGACCGTAAAGATGATATCGCGTTGTTGCTCGAACACTTTACCCAGAAATTCTGCACCAGCAAGAAACGCCACATCTTCACCTATTCCGACCAGGCCTTAAACTGCCTGAAACGTTATCCATGGCCCGGCAATGTCCGCGAACTGGAAAACCTGGTTCAGCGGCTCTCGATCCTTCATATGGGCGAAACCGTAGCCCCCAAAGACCTGCCGGAAAAATACCTCCATGAGGAAGTGGCTCCCAGTCTGCTGACCCGCTTCAACGAACAGGGCACCACCGACTTCAACTCACGCGTCAGCGAATTTGAAGACCGCCTGATCCTTCAAGCACTGATGCAAACCGGTGGCAACAAAAAAGAGGCCGCGGAGCTATTGAACCTCAAACGCACCACGTTGTTGGAAAAGATCAAGAAAAAGCAGCTCGATAAAGCTTTAAACAAACTGGAAAACCAGTCCGGGCTGTAAACGATACGATTGCGGTTGCAAATTGTGCCGCAATAAGCTATACACTTGCCTCTATGCGCGATTAGCTCAGCTGGATAGAGCGCTGCCCTCCGGAGGCAGAGGCCATAGGTTCGAATCCTATATCGCGCGCCATAAACATCAAAGGGTTAGCCGTTTTCGGCTAACCCTTTTTTTGTTGCAATAGTTACTGCCCGAGGCGGCGCATGGCTTGGATGCGTTGATACAAACTGGGATGGGAATAATGAAAGAAAACATAGGCCGGGTGCGGCGTCAGATTGCTCAGATGATTAACCGACAGCTTCTTTAAGGCCGTAATCAAACTTTCCGCATCATGGTGTTCGACAGCAAAAGCATCGGCCTGATACTCATTGTGACGCGACCACAGATGCATCAGTAATCCCGTCACCAACGAAATGGGGCTGTACAACAGAGCAAAGGCCACCAGCCCGACATGAAAGGCCGCCTGATCAACACCAAGAGCCTGACAAAACAGCGCATGCTCCAAGAACAACGACATCAGATAGAAGATCACTCCGGTCTGGACGATGGAAAGCACCACGCCCTGCAACGTGTGCTTTTTCTGGTAATGGCCAATCTCATGGGCCAACACCGCCACCACTTCGTCGCAGCTCAGATCCCTGATCAGTGTGTCAAACAGCACAATGCGCTTTTTCGCCCCTAAACCGGTAAAGTACGCATTGGCCTTAGTGGAGCGTTTTGACCCGTCCAGAACGTAAACATCCTTCACCGGAAAAGAAACTCGTGAACTAAACGCTTCGATCGATGTTTTGAGTTCGCCCTCTTCCAGCTTCGTCTGCTTGTTGAATAGAGGAACAATCAGATTGGAGTAAAACAGGGTGAAAAACAGACTGAATCCGGTCACGGTGATCCAGCTATACAACCAGAACAGCGCCTTGGTCTGATAATAAAACCAAGCAATTCCCGTCAGAATCGCACCACCGAGAATCACCGTTAGCAACCAGCCCTTGAGTTTATCGGTGACAAAGGTTTTGCCATCCATGGTGTTAAAACCGAAACGCTGCTCAATCACAAAGGTCTGGTAAAGATCAAACGGCGTGGACAACAGATCTTGAGCCAACCATAACGCACCAAAAAAGATCAGCGCCTGGATAATCCCGTTGCCGGACAGTTGTTCGGCCATACCATGCAGCCAGGCAAAACCATCGACACCCAGAAACACCAGTACCAGAACCAGGCTGAAGGTTGATGTGGCAAAACCGAAACGGGTGGTCACCCGTTGATAGTTCTGTTGCTGGCGATACTTTTCCGCGTCATACAAATCCTGTAGTTCAGAAGGAGGAGTGTGCCCCATCCACCGACTATTCAGGACATCGACAACACGCTCCAGCGCATAATCGGCAACCAGAAGAATAACAATGATTGTGAACAGGATCGATGCCATGGTCATGGGTCAGATGGTGGATCTATACAGGGAAAGGATACGACTCAAGAAGGTGAGCCAAAAACTTTACGGACCAGCGGATAAGCTTTACAGGCCACACAAAAACTGAATGCAGCCTCCAGTGAGGCAAAAAAAGTCAGACAGGCAGCAAAAAATACGGCAACACCTTCATAACCCGCCAAACGGCTTAACAGCATGATAACAACAAAGACAAATGCCAGCTTTGCCGCAAACAGTTTGGGACCGGCATTCGTCATTCGGGGGCTCACATTACACTGACGCAGCAGGGCATCGCTGGCCATGTTGAATGGGCTGAACATCGGATTCAAAAAAGCACGAATCAAAAGATCCGCAGCCAATGGCAAAAGAACCCATTTTGCCGATGTAAATAAAAATACCACAAGACAGACCACCGTAAACAGTGCGTTGATTTGGCACGCCTTGCCATTGACTTGCTGCATTGATATTGGACACGCTTGTGCCATACGACCCCCTCCTCAAAACAAAAAAAAGCATACTTCCATAAACTGAAGGGTTATACCTTGAGGCGACGGATTTGTCCAGAGCATTCTACCTTCCAATACAAGATATAGCAGACACTAATTCATTACTCCACAGCCTCCCGTCATCCCAAAACAAAAGGGCTAGCTGATAACCAGCTAACCCTTTTACATAACACAAACATCTCAACAGAAAAGCCCTGTGGCATTCTCTGAATGGGCTTTTGCAGCCTGTTAGAAATATTTGGCGTTGATCAGCATATGAACGGCAATACTCGCCGCATAGCCCAAGGCAACGATCGGGGTGTAGACCAAGTGACGGCCAAAAGTGTAAATGCCGCGCGCAGTCCCCATCAGGCCGACGCCAGCCGCAGAACCGATTGACAGCAGACTTCCGCCGACACCAGCGGTCATCGTAACCAGCAGCCATTGGCCATGGGACATATGTGGTTCCATGGTCAAAACGGCAAACATGACCGGAATATTGTCGACAATTGCCGACAGAATACCGACAAGAACGTTGGCATTAAAAGCGCCGAGATCGTGATACATGAACTGGGATGCCGAAGCCAGGTAACCAAACTGGCTTAAGCCACCTACACACATAATGACTCCATAGAAGAACAGCAGGGTATCCCATTCAGCGCGAGCAATCTTACGAAACAGATCAAACCCTTCATGCTCCCCTTCCGATGAAACCACGGAGAGATCAAGGGCCGGATCAACATTCTCGGCAAATTGCTCATGGCGTTTGATGAAGTAGGAGAACAGGCCCAGATAGCTCAGGCCCAACATCATCCCTGCCGCAGGCGGCAGATCGAGAAAATTGTGGAAAGAAACGGCTGTGACAATGGTCATCAGAAACAGCACCATGATCCGCTTGGCACCAAACTTCATCACAACGGCTTCATCAGCAGCCTCTGGTTTCTCCTTGCTGATCATAAAGTTCATAATGAACGCCGGAACCAGCCAATTCACCAGCGCAGGGACAAACAGAACAAAGAACTGACCAAACTGAACAATCCCCTTCTGCCACACCATCAGGGTGGTAATATCGCCGAAAGGTGAAAATGCGCCCCCCGCATTGGCTCCGACTACGACATTAATGCACGCCATAACGACAAAACGCTGATTGGAACCACCCACGGCCATGACCACGGCACCCATAAGCAGAGCTGTCGTCAGGTTATCGGCGATTGGCGAGATAAAAAAGGCCAGTAAACCGGTGATCCAAAAGACGACGCGCAGAGAAAATCCACGCGACACCAACCAGGAACGCAGAGCCTGGAAAACATTGCGCTCTTCCATAGCATTGATATAGGTCATGGCAACCAGCAAAAACAGGAATAACTCACCATATTCAAGCAGATTGTGAGCAATAGCTTCATGAGCAGCAGTGGGTTCGCCCAAAGCATTGAAGGTAATAGCCACCAGCACCCAGATAATTCCAGCGGCCATCAGTACCGGCTTACTTTTACGCAGGTGCAGCTTCTCTTCCAAAATCACCAGCATGTAGGCGGCAACAAACAAAATCAGGGCGATAATCCCCAAAGGTGTTGTGGTAAGGTCATGCACTGCGCCTCCACCTTCATTGGCCATAGCCGGCAAAGCGATCAAACAGAACATCAGTGTCAAAAAACTTTTCATAAATCCCTCGTCAAATTCCTCGTCAAAAATATATCAAGATTGCAGACAGCAATCAGTCATCGACTATTTCAGCAGATCAAAACAGGTCCATAGCATGTTCGGCACAATAAGCAGGTCAGTGCATGGCCAACCTGATTCGGCAGTGCAGCAAATCCAGAAGGCCGCGCAACAACAATCAGCCACGCGCCACGACGGGCACATCGCGCATGAAAAAGGTCTGTCATTCACGAACACGGCACAGCAGAACACACAACGACGCTACAAACGCATACGGCTCTAACGAATGCAGAAGAACCGATGCCGGGAAACATCATTATTCAGCGGTATAACAAAGACGTTTTAACTAAGATGGGGTAAAGACAGCGGCGGAGGCCGCGGACAGGCGGGAACCCGCCAGTAATCCAGGAGTGAAATCGGGTCAGAAGAGGACAGAACGGTAAACCACACTGAGACCACAGGGTGTCGCGTCTCACACGGAACCGCTGAAACAACAAGAATCTCTTTGTTAAACTCGGTTTCCGCTTCGAACTGTTGTGGAGTATCAGCAACGTGTTCTCCAGGCTGATCAGGAGCACTCAGCGCAGAGGGAACAGCAAAATCACTCAACCAACAGGTTGTCGCAGCCGGACCAATGACAGAGACCATAAACAGAAAAAGCCAAAGACTAGCCAATCTGCCAAAAATCAATGCGTCGGGCAATTTTTGCTGAGAACAGGAGGAAACAGTCACTTTTTCTATCGCTCTTCAGGGTGGTACATCATGCCCCGGAGAGGGTCGGTGATGTATTCTAATATATGAACTCTGTGCTGTAATGAAAAACTTGTCAAGCCTTTTATTAGCCGATGACCGTCGTGAAAACCGTTTACGTTATTCATATTGCGTTAGAATTTATTATTGTCATTTTCCCGTTGGTCATATCCGCGCCGCGGCCACACAGAAAAACCTTAACCGGATCGCACCAAGGAATCCTACGCAACAAGCGGTCGGCACAATTGTTTACCCATATATTTATGGGGATGACAAGCCATCCCTTTTTTGCTACCGTCTTGGCCGTTAACATAAAAAATAATCGGTTCCGTGGAAGACGGTGCAAATCCGTCGCGGACCCGCCACTGTGTTCGTCGCTGCTATGCGACGTCAGTCAGATACACGGCCGATTCATTTGTTCGCCCCCATCTTCGTGGAATAAGATGGCAGAACTCGACACGCGGATTAAATACGGAATCCCCGTAACCCTTTTTGTGGTTACGGGGATTTTTTTGCTTTGGACGGTTCTCTTGATCATGAAACAGCTCACCCTCATCCGCCATGCAGCCATCGCTGCCGAACTGGATGGGCACTATATCGGTCGCAGTGATGTCCCCCTGAGTGATCACGGTGTATTGCAGGCCAAACGCCTGGTGCATCAGCTGAATCGTCACGGCGCACCCGCCATCGACGCCCTGTGGTGCAGCCCGTCCCAACGCGCCCGCCAAACTGCTGATCCTCTGATCCGCCAACGGGGCTGTCCGGTGACCATTGATGCTCGACTGCAGGAGGTCGATTTCGGTGAATGGGAAGGACTGAACTTCGACCAGATTCGCCACAAGGACCCGCAACGCGTCAATCAATGGGCCGCGTTTGCCGATGACTTCTGCTTTCCCGCCGGTGAATCGCTGGAGCAATTTCGTCAGCGGGTCGATGAGATTGTTGACGCCATTCACTCCGAACCATCTTCCCACCTGGCCATCATCAGTCATGGTGGCGTCCTGCGCAGCTTGATCTGCCGCCTGCTGTGCTGGCCGTTGCAGGATTATTTAAAGTTCACCCTTGAACGGGGCAGCTACGCAACACTGCACATTGACGGCCCTCATGCCGTCCTCACCGGATTGAATAACCATGGCAGCTAATCACCTTCTCTACATCAGCGGCGGTGCGCGCAGCGGCAAGAGCCGTTACGCCGAACAACGCGCCCTGGCCCTGGCCGGTCCACGCAGCTACATTGCCACCTGTCCGATCATCGATGACGAAATGGCCACGCGCATCGACCGCCATCGCCAGCGTCGTGATGGGCAAGGCTGGCATACCATTGAAGAACCGCAGGATCTCACTGCGGCCCTGCAAACCACACGTGACAGCCGCGTCGTGCTGGTCGACTGCATCACCCTGTGGATCAACAACTTGCTCTATGCCGCTGAAACGGAGCTGAACACAATTGATGAAGGCGCTATTCAGGCCCTCACCCTCCAGATGATTGATGCCGCTCGCCAAGGAGAGCGCACGGTGATTTTCGTCTCCAACGAACTCGGCATGGGCATTGTCCCGGCGGAAACCCTGTCGCGTCACTACCGCGACCTTGTCGGTCGTTGCAATCAAACTCTGGCTGCGCATGCCGATGAAGCCGTTTTTATGGTTTCCGGCCTGCCGCTGACACTAAAATAGAAAGAACTGTTTATGTCCCCGAACACGTTACTGACCCAAACGCTCACGGCCATCACCCCGGCCGACAGCGCCATGCGTCAACAGGCCCGCGCCCGCCTCGACCAGTTGGCCATCCCCCACGGAGCCCTCGGCCAGTTGATGGACGTGGCTGAAGACCTCGCCGCCATCACCCGCACCATGACGCCATCCGTAAAACGCAAAGCCATTGCCGTCATGGCCGGTGACCACGGCATTGTCGCCGCTGGAGTCAGCAAATTCCCCCAGGCCGTCACCGTCGAGATGGTGCGCAACTTTCTCAACGGCAATGCCAGCATCAATGCCCTGGCTCGCCAGGTAGACGCCAGCCTCACCGTGGTCGACGCCGGAGTTGCCGGGGATTTGACCGAGCTGTACCAACACAACGCGCTGTGGAACCGCAAAGTCGCCCCAGGCACCGCAGATTTTTCCCAAGGACCCGCCATGAGCCGCGCCCAGGCCATCCAGTGTCTTGAAGTCGGTATCGAAGTGGCGAACTATCTCGCAGAGACGACAGACATTTATGCCACCGGCGACATGGGCATCGGCAACACAAGCCCGTCCAGCGCCATCATCGCCTGCCTGTGCGGCTGTGACATCGCCACTGCCACCGGTCGCGGCACCGGTCTCGACGATGAAGCTCTCAACAATAAAATTGCTGTGCTCGACAACGCTTTGGCCATCAACCAACCCACTGCCGACGATGGTCTCGATGTGTTGACTAAAGTCGGCGGCTTTGAGATCGGTGCCATTGCCGGGCTGATCCTCGGTGCCGCCGCCCTGCGCAAGCCGGTGGTGATCGACGGCATTATCTCCACCGCCGGAGCCCTGATCGCCGCCAGTTTATCCCCGGCCTGCCGCGACTACATGATCGCCGGACACTGCAGCGTCGAACCGGGCCATCGCATTGCCCTTAATCATCTCGACAAAGCTCCGCTTCTCGATCTGCGTCTGCGCCTCGGCGAAGGTACCGGCGCGGCACTGGCCATGAATCTGGTCGACGCCGCCGTGGCCGTACTGACCGAAATTGCCACCTTTGAAGAGGCGGCAATCTCTCAAGCCGACACAACCATCACCACACCACAGAGTCAGGAAAACGCCACATCATGAAAACACAGGTTGAACACGCCGTTGACGGCATTATTACCGAGCAGATGGCCACCGTTGCCCACGATGAAGACCTGAGCCCCGAATACATCCGCACCATGGTCGCCGAGGGCAAAATCGTCATCCCCAACAACAGCAACAGCACACCAAAACCGGTCGGCATCGGCAAAGGGCTGCGTACCAAGGTCAACGCGTCCATCGGCACCTCCTCCGACATCGTCAACTACCAGGCCGAGGTGCGCAAGGCGCGCATCGCCGAACAAGCCGGGGCCGATACCCTGATGGAACTGTCCGTCGGTGGCAACCTTGACCGAGTGCGTCGTGAGGTGCTGGCCGCCGTCAATCTGCCGGTGGGTAACGTGCCCTTGTATCAGGCGTTCTGCGATGCCACGCGCAAATACGGCAGCGCCGACAAACTTGACCCGGAGGAACTGTTCGACCTGATCGAGCAGCAGTGTGAAGACGGCCTGGCGTTCATGGCCATCCACTGCGGCATCAACCGCTACACCATTGAGCGGCTGCGCAAACAGCATTACCGCTACGGCGGTCTGGTCTCCAAAGGCGGCACCAGTATGGTGTCATGGATGGAACACAACAACCGGGAAAACCCTCTCTATGAGCAGTTTGATCGGGTGGTAGCCATCCTCAAGAAATACGACGTCTGCCTGTCCCTCGGCAACGGCCTGCGCGCCGGCGCCATCCACGACAGCCACGACCGTGCCCAGATGCAGGAGCTGATCATCAACTGCGAACTGGCCCAGCTCGGCCGCGAGATGGGCTGCCAGATGCTGGTGGAAGGCCCTGGCCACATGCCCCTCGACGAAGTGGAAGCCAATATCCTCATCCAGAAGCGGATGAGCAACGAAGCCCCTTACTACATGCTCGGCCCCATCTCCACCGACGTAGTGCCCGGTTTCGACCATATCAGCTCCGCCATCGGCGCGGCTCAATCCGCCCGCTACGGCGCCGACCTGATCTGCTACATCACCCCGGCCGAGCATCTGGCTTTGCCCAACGAGGACGACGTGCGCAGCGGTGTCGAAGCAGCTCGCGTCGCCACCTATATCGGCGACATGAACAAATATCCGGACAAAGGGCGGCAGCGTGACAAGGCGATGAGCAAGGCGCGTCGTGACCTGCAGTGGGACAAACAGTTCGAGCTGGCCCTGATGCCGGAGCAAGCCAGACAGGTGCGTGATTCTCGTCTTCCCGAAGAGGAGCACAGCTGCACCATGTGCGGAAATTTCTGTGCCGCGAATGGCAGCAAAACCTTGTTCGATGGGGATTTGCAAGGGGATAAATGTTAACGCATAAGGAAGGGACTCGCGTTCTATTTGAGGAAAGATGTTTTTTCTCTAACGGAACTGTTTGCACTGGCGAAGTGCATCCGTTCGCACTGTTGGTACGCACATGACGCGGGCTTCCGCGCCCGCACGTCGGGTCCCTTTTGCGTCGTCAAAAGGGACGAAAAAACGACTCCCGACCATTGCGCCCTACGGGTTCCCTCTCTGCGTTCACTCACACCGCGATGTCGGCAAAACTCGCTAACGCTCAAACATGTTGCAGACGACCATCGCGCTGACCGTTCTCTTCGTTCGGCGCTACTGAACGGGAGGGCTGAGTGCTAAATAACACACAGCTGAAGGGTGGGCACCGTCCCACCCGTTAGATCGGTGCCACACCTGAGATAAAGAAAGACGAAAGAGTGTTATCAACGTTTTACGGAAAAGATGATGAAGCGCACGATTCGCCGACCTAAAGGTCGACGAGCCGAATCTGAAACGCACAACGGAAACCGACTCAGAGTTGGTTGATCCAGGTTCAGGAGAAGTTCAAGCCGGTTTTTGCATCCTTTTGAGCGGCAAGTCAAAAGGATGTCGCCTGCCGGGGCGAATCCCGGCGACTTTGATCTTGGTTTTTCGTGGTTCGCATTTTGGAACCATTTGCGCTGGCAGAGAGCAACCGTTCGCATAGTTGGTACGCACGTGACGCGGGCTTCCGCGCCCGCACGTCGGGCCACTTTTGCGTCGACAAAAGTGGCGCAAAATCGACTCCCAAGGGGGTAGTCATCAATCAGAGTTCACGGAGTTGTTGCAGATCTTTTTTAACGTCAGCGGCGTTATCGGTTGTCGCCATAGAACCACTATGGCTCCGCCCTCTGCCTTGCTGACGCAAAAAATCTCGTGCAACAGCTCACGTTCATCTGATTAATAACAACCCCAATGCGCCCTACGGGTTCCCTCTCTTCGCGAGCTTGGGTTCGGCGCTGCTGAACGGGAGAGCTTGGAAGCAAAATAAAAACAATGGTGTCACGAAAACAACAAAAATCAGCATAGGCGCATTGCCAACGCACCCAATAGAAAGAAACAACATGCTGCAACCATTTTTTTCCGCCCTCAGCTTCCTCACCATCGTGCGTGTCCCGCCCACTTGGTGTGGCGACAAAACCGCGCTATCGCGCAGCCTCGACTGGTATGCCGTGGTCGGCCTGCTCATCGGTGCGGTCATGGCGCTTCTCGATCACCTGTTGTGCGCCACGATCCCGGGGACCCTGCTGTCCAGCGCGCTGCTGGTGATCGCGTTGATCGCCGTTAGCGGCGGGCTGCATATCGACGGCGTGGCCGACAGTGCCGACGCCTTTATGAGCTCGCGCGACCGCGACACCATGCTCACCATCATGAAAGACAGCCGCGTCGGCGCCATGGGCGCTCTAACGCTGACCGGATTGCTGCTGATTAAATTTGCCGCCCTCGCCTCGCTGGCCAGCGAGGCCCGCTGGCCGGTGATCCTGCTCACGCCTCTGGCCGGACGCGTCGCCCTGGTATTGCCGCTGGTCAGTCTGCCCTACGCCCGCCCCGGCGGACTGGCCACCCTGTCCCACCAGCAAGCCGAGCCACGTCACGCCTGGCTGGCCGTTTCGCTGTTGCTGGTAACCGCCCTGATGATGCTGCAGGGACGCGGTTTGATCATCGCCGCCCTGGTTCTGCTGGCCACGCTGCTGTTCGGCCGTTACTGCCGCGGCAAGATCGGCGGTTTCACCGGCGACACCCTTGGCGCGACCTGTGAGTTGGCCGAACTGGTCACGCTGATTGCGGCGGTGCTGGTACTGCCCCATGGAGGGTTGTCATGACGTTGAACCAGCCTCCCCGCCACCAGCACGGCGGCAACCTCAGCCAATTGCGGCAACGCAGCGGCACGGACACGCTGGTGGATTTTTCCGCCAATCTCAACCCGCTGGGGCCGCCGGAATGGCTGCGCCCGCTGATCAGCGCCCACATCAGCGACCTGGTTCACTACCCCGATCCACACTGTAGCGCCCTGACCCAGACCGTGGCCGAGCACTTTACCACCACCCCGGATCAGGTGCTGATCGGCAACGGTGCCAGCGAACTGCTCCATCTGCTGATCCGCGGTCTGGCCAAAACGCGGTTGGTGGTGCCGGTGCCGAGCTATGCCGATTATGACGAAGTCGCTCGCCTCCACGGCATGAACGTCGAGTCCATTGCCTTAACCGAAAGCAACGGCTTTGCACTGGAGTTGGAGACCCTGGAAACGTGTCTGGATGAAGGTCGCGCCGCCGACACGCTGGTGATCCTCGGCCAGCCCAATAACCCCACCGGAAGCCAACTGGCCGAGGAAGAGCTACGCGGCTTGGTTCGACGACATCCCCACACAACATTCCTCATCGACGAATCGTTCCTCGATCTCAGCGATGCGCCCGCCAGTCTCGGCCATGAGCGACCGGACAACGCCATCGTTTTACAATCGCTGACCAAGACCTACGCCATCGCCGGATTGCGCCTCGGCATCGCCCTCGGCAATGCCGAGCTCATGGCGCGTTGTCGCCGTCTGCAACCGTTGTGGAGTGTCAACACCCTGGCACAGGAGGTGGGCCAAGCCGCCCTGGCCGACGACGACTACCGCCAACGCAGCCGCGCCTTTGTCCGCGAGCAACGCCAGGCACTGGCCGAGATGTTGGCACAACTGCCGGGCGTCAGCGTGTTCCCCGGTAACGCCAACTTTCTGCTCTGCCGTCTCGATCATCCCCGGTTCACTGCCGGGCACCTGACGGAGCAGGCCCTGCAGCAGGGCATCGCCCTACGCGCCTGCGATAACTTTGCCGGACTCGACACCCGCTACTTCCGCGTGGCCGTGCGTCCAGCCGCAGAGCAGCAACGGCTCGAACAGGTGCTGACCGGCCTGCTCGCCCCGCGCCGGGCCACGCCGCAACGTCGCAAGACTCCGGCCATCATGTTCCAGGGCACCGGCTCCAATGCCGGCAAGAGTGTCCTTACCGCTGCCCTGTGCCGCATCCTCTATCAGGACGGCTTTGATGTGGCACCGTTCAAAGCACAGAACATGTCGCTCAACTCCTTCGTCACCCGCGACGGCGGCGAGATGGGCCGCGCCCAGGTGATGCAGGCCCAGGCCTGTCGCCTCGACCCGGACGTGCGCATGAACCCGGTGCTGCTCAAGCCCAACAGCGACACCGGCTCGCAGATCATTGTCCTCGGCAAGGCAGTCGGCTCACTGCATTTTCGCGCCTATGCCGAACAAAAGCGCGACATCTTCGAACAGGTCAAACGCAGCTACGACAGCCTGGCCGCCGAGCATCAGGTGATGGTACTCGAAGGCGCGGGCAGCCCGGCCGAAATCAACCTCAAATCCGGTGACATCGTCAACATGAACATGGCCCGTTACGCCGACGCCCCAGTCCTGCTGGTGGGCGATATCGACCGCGGCGGCGTGTTCGCCTCGTTCGTCGGCACCATGGAACTGCTCAACGAAGCGGAGCGCCATCAGGTAGCCGGGTTCGTCATCAACCGTTTTCGCGGTGATGTCACCCTGCTCGGCAGCGCCCTCGACGCCACCCTGCGCCATAGCGGCAAACCGGTGCTCGGTGTGGTCCCCTATCTCGATCGCCTCGGTCTGCCCGAAGAGGACTCGGTGTCGTTCAAGCAGGGCACGCTCCATACCGCAGCGGATGCAATAACGGAAGACGGCCTCGACATCGCGATCATCGACCTGCCACATATCTCCAACTTTACCGACATTGATGCCCTGACCATTGAGCCGGATGTGCGGGTGCGCGTGGTGCGCCACGCCGACCAGTTGGGCCGCCCGGACGCGGTGATCCTGCCCGGCAGCAAGAATGTCGCTGCCGATCTGATCCATCTGCGCCACAGCGGCCTGGCAAACAGGCTTTTGCAACTGGCCGATGACGAGCGCTGCGAGATCGTCGGCATCTGCGGCGGCTTCCAGATGCTCGGCACCACCCTGCGCGATCCCCATGCCATCGAAGGCAGCAAGGAGCCTCTGGCGGGCCTCGGTCTGCTGCCCCTCGATACCTGCCTGGAGCCGGACAAAACCACGCTGCAAACCCGCTGCCAGCATCTCCCTTCAGGCCATGAATTGGTCGGCTACGAGATCCACCACGGTCATACGACCGCTGACGGTCTGCAACCGCTGGCCTACAACGCCGCCGGGGAGCTGATCGGTGGGGCCATGCGCGACGGCCGGGTATGGGGCACTTATTTGCACGGTCTGTTCGATGCCGATCCGTTCCGCCGCTGGTTCATCGACCGCCTGCGACAGCGGCGCGGCTGGCCGTGCGATGGTCGCATCCGTGCCTGTTACGATCTGGAACCGGCCTTTGACCGCCTCGCTGACACGGTGCGCGACGCCCTCGACATGGACGCCCTGTATCGGAGGATCGGCCTGTGATACCACTGTGGATGCATCTGTTGGCCGCCCTGGCCCTCGACGCCCTGTGTGGTGATCCCCGCTGGTTGCCCCACCCGGTGCAGGCCATCGGTCACGCTGCCCTGGCCGTGGAAGCTCCGCTGCGCCGCCGGCTGGATGACGGCTTTCGCGCCGGGCTGGTCGCCGTCATGGTCATGGTCGGCGGCACCGCCCTGCTCAGCGCTGCTGTGGTGTATGGCGCGGCAGCAATCCACCCGCGCCTTGGCGACCTGGTTTCCATCCTCGTCCTCTACACCACCTTGGCGACACGCAGCCTCAGCGATCATGCCCGCGCCGTGCAGCTCCCATTGCAACAGGGCGATCTGACCACGGCCCGCGCCCAACTGGCGCGCCTGGTGGGACGCGATACCGAACAGTTGAACGAGGCGGAAATCAGCCGTGCCACCGTCGAAAGTGTGGCGGAAAACACCGTGGACGGCGTCACCGCACCGCTGCTGTTCGCCGTGGTCGGCGGACCGGTGGCAGCCATGACCTACAAGGCCATCAACACCCTCGATTCCACCTTCGGCTACAAAACCGAGCGCTACCTCCATTTTGGTCGTGCTGCCGCGCGTCTCGACGATGCCGCCAATTTCATCCCGGCTCGGCTCACCGCATTGCTGACCATTCCGGCGGCAGTGCTGGCCGGACGTGATGGCCACAACGCCTGGCGCATCCTGCTCCGTGACCGCCACAACCACCCCAGCCCCAACGGCGGTCAGATCGAGGCGGCCGTAGCCGGAGCGCTGCATGTGCGCCTCGGCGGCGAAAACCGTTATTTTGGCCAACCGTCATTTCGCCCTTATCTGGGCGACGCCGACCAAACCTTGACCGCGCAGCATATCGGTGCGGGGTTGCGTCTGATGTTCTGGACCACCGCCCTGATTACCGTGGGCGGTTTAATCAGCCGCAGTGCTTTTATCGCCTTTTTTAACGGGAGTTTTACCCCATGACATCAACTCAAGACCCGACACCACCCACGCGACCGTTGATCTACGATCTCTATGACCAGCCGGTCAGCGGCGCGGAGATCGAACGCCGCTCGTTTGCCGCCATCGACGCCGAGGCGGATCGTAGCGGTTTTACGAACGCGCAGTGGCAGGTGGTACGCCGCCTGATTCACACCACCGCCGATTTCAGCCTCGCCGAACAGATCAGGTTCAGTGACGACGCGTTCAGTTCCTGCGCCGCAGCCCTGCAACGCGGGGCGACCATTTACGCCGACAGCAACATGATCCGCTCCGGCCTGTCCGTGGCGCGGCTGCAACAGATCCATCCCGGCTATCAGCGCGACAGCATCCTGTGTCACGTCGCCGACACTGATGTCGCCGTGCAGGCCAAAGACAGCGGACTACCACGCTCGCTGTTCGCCGTGCGCAAGGCCGCCGCCCAGCTCGACGGCAGCATCATCCTCATCGGCAATGCCCCGGTGGCGCTGCTGGAGATCAACCGTCTGATCCTCGAACAGGGACTGCGCCCGGCGCTGGTGATCGGTATGCCCGTGGGATTTGTGCATGTGTTGGAGAGCAAGGAGGAGTTGCAGACCACTGGCGTGCCCTACATTGTCATTGATGGGCGGCGGGGTGGGAGTCCGTTGGCGGTGGCTTGTTTGCATGCGTTGTGTGGGTTGGTGGGGGATTGATCAGGTCAGTTGCTTTAGCGGGGTTCATCGCGGTGACATTCACTGCGCTCGGTGCTGCTGAACGGAAGGGATTAGTTGCTAAATAACAGACAACCGAAGGGCGGGCACCGTCCCGCCCGTTAAATCGGTGCCACACCAGAGATAAAGAAAGGCGAGAGAGTGTTATCAACGTTTTACGCCAAAAATGATGAGTTGCACGATTCGCCGACCTAAAGGGCGGCGAGCCGAATCCGTGTAGCACATCGGAAACAGACTCAGTGTAGGTGGGTCCAGGTTCAGGAGAAGTTCAAGCCGGTTTTTGCATCTGTAGTGGTCTACTAAACTTGGACACCCACAAAGGTGGTAACATCCACCTAAACGAGAAAGGGGTCTAAGGACTATGGGAAGAAAAATATTCACAAATGAATTCAAGGTTGAATGTGCCAGCCTTGTTTTGGATCAGGGATACAGTGTCCCAGATGCTGCCCGAGTTATGGATGTTGGAGAAACGGCCATGCGTCGTTGGGTAAAGCAGCTCAAACAGGAACGAGCTGGGACGACACCGGAAACTCCAGCCCTTACAGAGGACAAAAAGCGTATCCAGGAACTCGAAGCCCATATTCGTCGTCTGGAGAAAGAGAAGCAAATCCTAAAAAAGGCTACCGCTCTCTTAATGTCGGAAGACAAGCTTCGTTTGAGTTGATCAGTACATTGAGAGAGCATGACTGCGTTTGTGTCCTTTGCCGTCTTTTTGATGTTTCGCGTTCTAGCTACTATGCCTATTTGAATCGTCGAGCTCATCCAGATACTGAACGCATCAAGTTACGTATTCGGATCAAGGAGTTGTTCAATAAAAGTCGTTATTCAGCTGGAAGCCGCAGTCTTACCAACATGTTACGCAGTGAAGGCATCACCATAGGACGTTTCAAAGTACGTCGTCTGATGCGTGAGGCGAGCTTATTCAGTAAACAACCTAAACCACGTTTGTACAGAGTTGCCAAAGTAGAACATCCAAAGATTCCGAACCTGTTGAATCGGGATTTTGATGCGAAGAGGAAAAACCAGACATGGTGTAGTGATATTACCTATGTTCGAGTTGGAAAACGGTGGATTTATGTCGCTGCGGTATTAGATCTTTACACTCGGCGTGTTGTTGGGTTGAGCTTATCAGAAAACTGTGACGCACAACTTGCAGTTAACGCTGTCAAAAACGCTTATCGGACAAGGAAAAAGCCAACTGGGGTTTTGGTTCACACAGACCAGGGACAACAATATGGCAGTGATTTGTTCTGTCTCCAGCTTCGATGCTATCAGATGAAACAGAGCATGAGTCGGCGAGGAAATTGCTGGGATAATGCACCAATGGAGCGTTTGTTTCGCAGTTACAAAAGCGAATGGATGCCAAAAGGTGGCTATCAAACGTTTGCAGAAGCACAGCTCGACATCGAGCACTATTTTATGAACTATTACAACTGGAGCAGACCTCATCAAAGAAATAAAGGAATGGCTCCGGCTGTAGCGGAAAAAGAACTTATATCTGTGTCCAAAAATAGTTGACCACTACAATCCTTTTGAGCGGCCAGTCAAAAGGATGTCGCCTGCCGGGGCGACTCCCGGCGACCTTGATCTTGGTTTTTCGTGGTTCGCATTTTGGAACCATTTGCGCTGGCAGAGAGCAACCGTTCGCATAGTTGGTACGCACGTGACGCGGGCTTCCGCGCCCGCACGTCGGGCCACTTTTGCGTCGACAAAAGTGGCGCAAAATCGACTCCCAAGGGGTAGTCATCAATCAGAGTTCACGGAGTTGTTGCAGATCTTTTTCACGTCAGCGGCGTTATCGGTTGTCGCCATAGAATTACTATGGCTTCTTCCTCTGCCTTGCTGACGCAAAAAATCTCAAGCAACAGCTCTCGTTCATCTGATCAATAACAACCCCAATGCGCCCTACGGGTTCCCTCTCTTTGCGAGCTTGGGTTCGGCGCTGCTGTACGGGAGGACTGAGGTGCTAAATAACACGCTACTGCAGGGTGGGCACCGCCCCACCCGTTTAGTCGGTGCCACACCAGAGATAAAGAAAGACGAAAGAGTGTTATCAACGTTTTACGCCAGTGCTGATGAGTTGCACGATTCGCCGACCTAAAGGGCGGCGAGCCGAATCCGTGTAGCAAAACGGAAACAGACTCAGTGCAGGTTGGTCCAGGTTCAGGAGAAGTTCAGCCGGTTTTTGCATCCTTTTGAGCGGCAAGTCAAAAGGATGTCGCCTGCCGGGGCGAGTCCCGGCGACCTGGACCTTAAGCTCTCGACCCTGAAGCCAAAAAACAAAAGGAGAAACAAAATGCGCATCCAACTGCTCGTATTAACAATAGTTCTACTCATAGGAGGCACCATGTCCACCACATTCGCCAACACACCATCCAGCTCCACTGAACGCCCAGCCATCGTCCTAGTCGCCTTCGGCACCTCCGTCGACGAAGCCCGCAAAGTCTTCGACTTCATCGACACCCAGGCCCACCAGCGCTACCCCGACGACGACATCCAGTGGGCATTCACCTCACAGATCATCATCAACAAACTCAAACAACGCGGCATCACCACCCACACAGTCGCCGAAGTGGTCGCCGACCTGCGCGCACGCGGTGTCGACAAAATCGCATTCCAGAGCCTGCACGTGGTTCCCGGTCAGGAGCATCATTCCATCCTCAAAGCCGACACCGAAGGCCTGCAGGTGGCATTCGGCGATGCCTTGATGACCAGCAATGCCGACATTGAAGCAACCATCGCCGCCCTGGCCCCAGAGATCAACGCCAACCAAGACACCATTGTGGTTGCCCACGGCAACGACCACCATCCTGAATTCAACGTGCAACTGGAAAAATTCGCCACTGCCATCGAAGCGCGCTATCCCAAGCTGACCGTGGCCAGTGTCGAGGGAACGCCTGGAATTTCCAGCCTGGAAACCGTCAAAGCCCGCCAGCCTGCGCAGGTGCACTTTGTGCCGCTGATGATCGTTGCCGGCGATCACATCATGAACGACGTGCTCGGCGACGAAGAGGACAGCTGGAAAAACATCATTCAGGCTCCGTTGACCAGTTGCAGCCGCTCCCTCGGCTGGAATCCGGCCATTCTGGCGATCTACTTTGATCACCTCGACCGCGCCCTGGCCGAACTGACCGGAGAAACTCGTTAAGTGAGACAGCTTGTTCTGATCCTGATCAGCGCCGCACTGCTGACGTGCGCGGCCAACACGTTGGCCGCAACGCCGTCGCAGCACAGCGCGATCGTTGCCACAGCGACCACACCATCGGCCCAGGTCGAAAAGAGTCGCCGTGCAACACCGGAAGGTCAGACCGGAAAAACCCTGGCCGCCGAACGTAAGAAACGCCCCACATCGTCGGCCTACACCCGCTGGAAACGTCACCTGCCCTATTGGCCACGCAAAGGGGTGATGCTGGCTGAGTTGCTGGCCTACATCATCATCGGTGTGCTCATCGGTCAGGCTCTGGAGGTGTCGGGCTGCGTGCGTTGGCTGTCGGTGCTGACTCTGCCGCTCACCGGCCTCGGTCGTTTATCGCGCGAGGCCGGACCGGCGTTTCTCATGGCGTTTCAGTCCGGGGCCGTGGCCAACAGCATGCTGGCGTCGCATCGCGACACCGGCCAGATCAGCAACCGCGAGTTGTACACGTCCATCTACGTGGTGTCGGCGCTGTCGTTGTTTGCCCACTTGCCCACCTTTATCGTGCCCATCGGTCTGGCGTTCGGCTGGGAAGCCACTGCCGCCCTGTTCGGCGTACGCGTGGTGGCCATTATCGCCCAGATCGTCGTGACCCTGCTGGTCAGTCGCCTGATCGTGCTGCGTCTGGGCATCGGCGAGCAACACGAGGTGCGTGTCGTGGATGAGACGGACGCGTATCAGCCGCGCCACCGCAAACGAGGCACGTTCTGGGCGACGGTGTGGAAGCGTTCGCGCTTCACCCTGACCCGGTTGATCGTCTACCTGATCCCGACCTTTGTGGTGATGGCCGGGCTGGAATATTACGGCGCGTTCGCCTGGCTGGCGCAGGAAATGCCGGGGTTGTTCACCTTTGATTTTCTGCCGGTGCAGTCGCTGGTGGTGATTCCAGCGCAGGCGCTGAGCCTCTACAACGGCGCCATTGCCGCGGCCAACTTCATCGACTCTGGTGCCATCACCACCCAGCAGGCGGTAATCATCATCCTGTTCGGTTCCATGGTCACGGCACCGCTGCGCACACTGCGCCATGCTCTGCCGACCTATGTGGCAATTCTCGGGCCGCGGCCTGGTTTGATTATGGCGGTAAGTGCGCAGGTGTTGCGGATGATGTTTTTGTTGGTGTGTACGTTGGGGTTGATGAGTTTTTGGAGTTAGATGAACGGAAGGGCGTGGATGCTAAATAACACACGACTGTAGGGCGGGCACCGTCCCGCCCGTTTAATCGGTACCACACCAGAGATAAAGAAAGACGAGAGAGTGTTATCAACGTTTTACGCCAAAAATGATGCGTTGCACGATTCGTCGACCTAAAGGGCGGCGAGCCGAAACTGTGTAGCACATCGGAAACAGACTCAGTGTAGGTGGGTCCAGGTTCAGGAGAAGTTCAAGCCGGCTTTTGCATCCTTTTGAGCGGCAAGTCAAAAGGATGTCGCCTGCCGGGGCGAGTCCCGGCGACCTTGCTTTTTATGGTTTGCAGTTTGGAACCATTTGCGCTGGCAAAGAGCTTAAGTGCTAAACAACAACTAGTTGTAATCATAAAGGAAAACGCATGACAAAGTTCACCGCAACAAACCCACAACCCGGCCACTTCTACGCCGTCGGCATCGGCCCCGGTTCCCCAGACCTGCTCACCCTGCGCGCCGCACGCCTGGTCGAACAATGCGATGTCATCCTGTCGCCCCAGGCCAGAACCGCCACCAAAAGCCTCGCCCTCGAAGCCGTGCGCCCGTTCCTCAGCAATCAGGAGATCATCGTTCTCAACTACCCCATGGAGCGCAACGACCAGAGAACCCGCCAGCGCTGGCAACAGCTGGCCGACGACGTGGTGCAACGCTGCGCACACGGGCAATCCGTGGTCCAGGTGACCCTCGGCGATCCGTTGATCTTTGCCACCAGCTCCTACCTGTTGCAGGCCCTGGCCGATCAGATGCCCGCCGACCACCTGCACGTGGTGCCGGGCATCAGCGCCTTCCAGACCTCGGCCAGTCGCTTTGGCGAAGTGCTGACCCTGCAGGAGGACCGCCTGACCCTGATGTCGGCCACCAACCTTGACGCCGTGGCCCAAGCCCTTGACCACTGCGAAACCCTGGTGTTGTACAAAGCAGGCGGCTGTATTGACAGCCTGATGGAATTGTTGCGCCAACGCAACCTGCTCAGCCAAGCACGGCTGGTAAGCTGCGGCGAACAGGGTGATCACGAACTGCTGGTCGACGACCTGAGCCAATGGACCATGACGCCTTTGAGCTACATGACCACCCTGATCGTCAAAATCGGCCAACGCGGCTGGCAGGAGAACGCCGCGTCATGAGCGCCGAGCTGAAGGGTGGCATCACCACCGGCAGTTGTGCGGCGTTGGCGGCCAAGGCCGCAGCCTTGTTGCTGTTTCGCCATGAGCGGGTAGAACAGGTGGAAATCCCGTTGCCCGACGGCAGTCGTCTGATGTGGCCCGTGGCTTCGCTGGAGCAAAGCAACGACACCGCCGAGGCCAGCATCATCAAGGATGCTGGTGACGATCCCGATGTCACCCACGGCGCACGGATTCGCGTACGCCTGACGCGACTCGACGACCATAACGTGATGTTCCGCGCCGGACACGGCGTCGGCACCGTCACCGTGCCCGGCTTGGCTCTGGCTGTCGGTGAAGCCGCCATCAACCCGGTGCCGCGCACCATGATCACGGCGGCCATTCGCGAGGTCACTGATCACGGTGTCATGGTCACTGTGGCCGTGGACGGCGGCGAAGAGCTGGCGGCAAAAACCTTCAACCCAAAACTCGGTATTGAAGGTGGCATCTCCATCATCGGCACCAGCGGCCGAGTTCGCCCGTTCAGCGCCCCGGCCCTGCAGCAATCGCTCAAGTGCGCCCTCGACATCTGTGTTGCCAGCGACACCACCGCCCCGGTGTTTGTGCCGGGCAACATGGGGCGCAACGCTGCCCTGCGTGCGTTCCATCTCAAGACACAACAGGTGGTGGAGGTGAGTAACGAGTGGGGCTACATGCTCGAACAGGCGCAAGCGCACCCGTTTACAGCGCTGCTGATGCTCGGGCACCCCGGCAAGCTGGCCAAGCTGGCCATGGGTCAGTGGAACACCCACTCCGGCCAGTCCGACAGTGCCGTGCCCTTTGTCGCTGATCTGGCCCATCAGGTGGTACATCACTCCTTGGCTGACACCACCACCGTTGAAGGAGTCTTCATGGAGTGCCTGACCGCGCCGCAGCGTCGCCGGGTGGCGGATCGCCTCGCCGCAGCGATTCAACGCAACACCGCCGAGACATTCCCCGCCTCCTGGCTGCCACAGGTGGTGTTGATCAACCTCAGAGGCGAGATTCTCGGCAGCGCCGGAGACTTGCAGCCTTGGCTGCGCCATCTTGAGGAGGAGAGCCTATGACACCGCCTATTATCATCGCCGGTTGCGGCCCCGGCCATGGCGACTATCTGACTGCGGCGGTTCGCAATGCCGTGACTGATGCCGACGTACTGATCGGAGCACGCCATCTGCTGGAGCTGTTCCCAGAGGTCAAAGCCACGCGCCTGACCGTTGGGGCCGATATCCCGGCGGTGCTCGTGGAGATGGAAAAACACCGCGACCAACAGATGGTGGTGCTGGTGTCCGGCGACAGCGGCCTGTTCAGCTTGGCGCGCCGCGTTCAGCAGCATTTCGGCCGCGAGCACTGCCAAGTGATCCCCGGCATCAGCTCGGTGCAGGTTGCCTGCGCCCGGTTGGGCATCGACTGGAACGATCTACGCATCATCAGCGCCCATGGCCGCGCGCCCGAAACCACCGTTGACGAGCTGCGTCACTGGCACAAAATCGCCATCCTCGCCGGTACTCGGGCTGCCACCGAGTGGGCCGCTGATCTGCTGGATCAGTTGGGCACAGACTACCGGGCCGTGGTGTGCGAAAACCTCACCCTGGCCGAAGAGAAAATTCAACAATGTGATGCCACGGCATTGCGTGAGGCCAGCTTGGCGTCGCGCACCATCATTATGCTGCTGCATCAGGAGGTGACGCTATGACCCAGCCGCAACAGGGAACGTTTTACGGCGTCGGTGTCGGCCCCGGTGACCCGGAACTGCTCACCCTCAAAGCGGTGCGCGTGCTGAACCGGTGCGACGCCATCTACGTGCCGACCTCGCGCCTCAGTCGTCAAACCTATGTCGCCGACATTGCCGCCAGCCATGCGGCGGCGGATTGCGCCATCGTGCCGGTGACCTTTTCCCTGGCCGATCACGCCGCCACACGCCAGCAGCACTGGCATGAGACCGCGCTGGAGATCGCCGGTCGCTTGCAGGCCGGGCAGGATGTGGCCCTGGTTACGCTGGGTGATGCGCTGCTCTACTCGACCTACATCTACCTGCTACGCGCCTTGTATGCGGTGTTCCCGCAGGCTCAGGTTGAGACGGTGCCGGGCATCAGCGCCGTCAGCGCGATTGCCGCGCTCACTTGCTGCCCTCTCGGTGAAGGGGAGCAGCCGCTGACCATTATTCCGGCGGCCAATGATCTGGAAAAGCTGCGCACGTTGATCACTTCGGGCAGCGGTGTGGCCATCATGAAAATTGGTCGTCGTCTGGCGCAATTGATTGAACTGCTCGATCAGTGTGAGGCTCTGGAGCGCAGCGTGTTCGTTGCTCGTGCCGGGTTACCTGAGCAGCGGATGGAACTGGATCTGAACCAATTGCGCGATGCGCCTGAGGATACGGGGCATCTGTCGGTGATTTTGGTGGCGCCCAAATGTGAAGAGGAAAGTTAAACGCCGTGGCTAAACGCACAGCACCCAAAGCTCTCCCGTACTGCAGCGCCGAACGCAAGGAACGTCGCCGTGATGATCGTCGGCAACTGTCTGAGCGTCAGCGAGTTTTGCCGACATCACGGCGTAAGTGACTGGAGTGAGGGAACTCGGAGAGCGCGAAGCCCGGGAGTCGATTTTGCGTTACTTTTGTCGACGCAAAAGTGACCCGACGTGCGGGCGCGGAAGCCCGCGTCATGTGGGCACCAGCAATGAGAACAGATGAGGTTCGCCAAAGCAATTTGTTCTATATCGCGGGCCACAGAGGAATCAAGGGCAAGGGCAAGAGCAAAACCAGGGTCAAGATCGCCGGGATTCGCCCCGGCAGGCGACATCCTTTTGACTTGCCGCTCAAAAGGATGCAAAAACCGGCTGAACTTCTCCTGAACCTGGATCAACCTATACTGTGTCGGTTTCCGTGATGCTTCACAGACTCGGCTCGCCGCCCTTTAGGTCGGCGAATCGTGCAACTCATCAGCTTTGGCGTAAAACGTTGATAACGATCTTGCGGCTCACTCTATTTTTTTCGTGGCACCGATCAAACGGGTGGGACGGTGCCCACCCTACAGTAGCGTGTTATTTAGCACCAAGGCCCTCCCGTTCAGCAGCGCCGAACAAAGAGAACGGTCACCGCGATGATTGTCGGCAACCTGTTTGAGCGTCAGCGAGTTTTGCCGACATCGCGATGTTAGTGAACGCAGAGAGGGAACCCGTAGGGCGCAATGACGGGAGTCGATTTTGCGCCACTTTTGTCGACGCAAAAGTGGCCCGACGTGCGGGCGCGGAAGCCCACGTCATGTGGGCACCAACAATAAAAACGGAAAAGGTTCGCCGGAGCAAAAAGCTCAAACAAACGAACCACAGAGGAACGTTAATCACAAGGCTAACTTAAGAGGGAAAAAGCAGCAAAACCGGGACGGTCCCCGCACGGGGGCTGTCCCAGGCTTTTGCGGTGCAAACCGCCACCGTTCCATGGCCTGTAAACATCTGGGACAGCCCCAGATGAGGCTTGGGACAGTCCCGAGTTTACTACGAAATTGCGTAACAAGGAGAAACCCATGAAAGTCATCTTCGTCGGCGCCGGTCCCGGCGACCCGGACCTGCTCACCGTCAAGGCCCAGCGCCTGCTGCGCCAGTGCCGCATCTGCGTTTATGCCGGATCCCTGGTCAGCCCGGAAGTGGTCGGCCTGGTCCCCAAGGACGCCGCGCTGCACGACTCCGCATCCATGACCCTGGAGCAGATTGAGGCGGTGTTCGTCAGCGGTCAACAACAAAATACCGACGTCATCCGCCTGCACACCGGCGACCCGGCCATTTACGGTGCTATCCGTGAACAAATGAACGTCCTCGACCGCCTCGGTATCGACTACGAGGTGGTGCCCGGCGTCAGCTCCTTCCAGGCTGCGGCCGCCGCGCTCAAGACTGAACTGACAGCGCCGGAGATCGCCCAAACCATCATCCTCAGCCGCACCTCGGGGCGCACGCCCATGCCCGCCAAGCAGGAGCTGGCCGAGCTGGCACGCACCGAATCGACCCTGTGCCTGTTTCTGTCGGTGCACAAGCTGGCCACGGTGGCGGATGAGCTGATCCCCTATTACGGCGCGGACTGCCCTATCGGCGTGATCTTTCGCGCCAGTTGGCCGGATGAAATGATCGTCGAGGGCACCTTGACGGATATCGCGCCCAAGGTGACGGAGGCGGGCATCACCAAGACGGCCATGATCATTGTCGGCCCGGCCTTATCCCGTGACATTCCGGTGTCGAAACTGTATCACCGCCACTTCAGCCACGGCTATCGTAGCGCCGATGGCAGTGCTGAAACCAGCGACGGAGCCGAGTCATGACCACGGCCGTGATCACCTTTTCACCGCAAGGTCTCAAGGTGATGCAGCGCATTGCCGCCCACATGGCCGTGGATCAGTACCTGCATCAGGCCATTGCCGCCCCGCCCGGCGTGACGCCGTTTGAGCGGGTTGTCGCCCTGACCGGTGAGATTTTCAGCCGCTACGAAGGCCTGGTGTATGTGGCACCATGCGGCGTGGTGGTGCGCGCTATTGCCCCGCTGGTCGACAGCAAACTGCGCGATCCGGCCGTGGTGTGCCTTGATGTCGGCGCGCGCCACGCCATGAGCGTGCTCAGCGGCCATGAGGGCGGCGCCAATGATCTGGCCATTGCCGTGGCGAATGTCACCGGCGCGGAACCGGTGATCTCCACCACCACCGAGGCGGTCAAGGATCTCATCGTCGGCATCGGTTGCCGCAAGGGCAAAAGCGCCGCAGATATTATCAATGCCATTACCACGGCCCTAGCCGGGCTGGATCTGCCGCTGGAGCGGGTGCGCTTTCTCGCCACCGCCGATGTCAAGGCCGAGGAGGCCGGGCTGCTGGAGGCAGCAGCGCAACTCAACATCCCGCTTCGGGTGATCGACTCTGACCTGATCCGCCACAGCACGCGGCCGTTCGGCCATTCGGAGTTTGTCGCCAGTCACGTACAACTGCCCGCGGTGAGTGAACCCGCGGCCCTACTTGCAGGACGGAGGACGTCATTACTACTTCAGAAAACAGCCTTCAACGGCATCACCATCGCCATTGCCCGGGAAAACTGTCCCTCATTGGCTTAGGCCCCGGCAGCATCGTCGACCGCACCGCCCGCGCCACCGAGGCCATTTGCGCCAGCGAGGTGATCGTTGGCTACGGCCCTTATGTGGACAGCATTGCCGACCTGATCACGAATCAGCAGGTGATCACCTCAGGGATGATGAAAGAGTCTGAGCGTTGCCGCGCCGCCCTCGATGCAGCCCGCTCAGGCAAACGGGTGGCGCTGATCTCGTCGGGCGATGCCGGGATGTACGGCATGGCCGGGCTGGCCATGGAGATGGCGGCGGCCGATGGCGACCACATTGCCATGGAGGTGATTCCCGGTGTGACCGCAGCCAACTCGGCGGCAGCCCTGCTCGGCGCACCGCTGATGCTCGACAGCGCCACCATCAGCCTCAGCGACCTGCTGGTGCCGTGGGAGATGATCGTCACCCGCCTCGAAGCCGTGGCCGCCGCCGATCTGGTGGTGTCGCTGTACAACCCGCGCAGCAAAAAGCGGGTGATGCAGCTCGAAGAGGCAACGCGCATTTTCCGCGCCCAGCGTCCCGGCACCACGCCGGTCGGCATTGCCACAGCCGTGGGCAGCGCCGATCAGCAGGTGGTGCTCACCGACCTTGACCATCTGCTGGAGCAGGAGGTGGGCATGCGCTCGGTGGTGATCATCGGCAACTCCACCACCTGCGTGATGGATGGCCGCATGGTGACGCCGCGCGGCTACTATGAGAAAAAAGATCGCGAACAGGAATAACGGATGAATGACGCACCCCACATACTGCTGCTCGGCGGCACCAGTGAAACCGCGCCCCTGGCCGTCAAACTGGCCACGGTAGGCTATCAGGTGCTGGTGTCGACAGCCACGGATGCCGATCTCGCTGTCGGTGATCATCCGGCCATCTGCCGCCGCTGTGGTCGTTTGGACCGCGACCAGCTTGCCGCGCTGATCGAATACGACCGCATGGCGGCGGTCATCGACGCCACCCACCCCTATGCCCGCGACGTGCATCAGGCGGCACGGGATGCGGCCACGCACAGCCAGCGCCCCTACCTGCGCTACCAGCGTCAGGCCTTGGTGGAAGCGTCCGGCGCAGTGGTGACGGCCCGCGATCATGACGAAGCGGCACAGCTGGCCTGCGCCGCTGGGCGGCCGGTGCTACTCACCACCGGCTCGCGCCATCTCGGCCCCTATGTGGCGGCGGCCCAGCACAACGGCATCGCACTCTATGCCCGCATGCTCAATCATCCCGAGGCCGTGGCCGCCTGTGAGCAGGCTGGGTTAGCCGAGCAGGGGCGCATCTTCGGGCGCGGCCCGTTCAGCCTCGAACAGAACCGTGCCCTGATCCGCCATTACCACATCGGTGTGCTGGTCACCAAGGACAGCGGCCGTGCCGGTGGCGTGGCGGAAAAGCTCGCAGCCGCCCGCCAGGAACAGTGCCGGGTGATCGTGGTGCAACGGCCCGACGAAACAACGGACAATACTTTTGACGACATGGACCGGCTGATCGCGGCACTCCAGCAGTGCTGCCCGCCGATCCCAGCGGTCTTAAAAACAGGAGAATTGAAGTGAATAAAACAACGCAGGTTTATCTGGTGGGTGCCGGTCCCGGCGACAGCGGCCTGATCACGGTCAAAGGCAAACGCTGCCTGCAACGCGCCGACGTGGTGCTTTACGACCGGCTGTGCAATCCAGCCCTGTTGGGCGATGTGTCCCCGGCAGCGGAACAGATCTACGTCGGCAAAAACATGGGCCATCACGCCCTGCCCCAGGAGCAGATCAATGCGTTACTGGTCGAGAAAGCGCGTGAGGACAAAGTGGTGGTGCGCCTCAAGGGCGGCGATCCGTTTGTGTTCGGCCGTGGCGGCGAGGAGATCGACACCCTGGCCGAGGCGGGCATTCCGTTTGAAGTGGTGCCGGGCGTCACCGCCGGGTTCGCCGCCGGAGCCTACGCGGGCATCCCCCTGACCCATCGCGACTTCACCACCAGCGTCACCCTGGTCACCGGTCATCTCAACACCCGCAAAGACCCGCAGCGCGATATCGACTGGCCCGCTCTGGGTCGCGGTCACGGCACCCTGGTGTTTTACATGGGCTTGACCAACATCGCCACCATCTGCGACGAGCTGATCCGCCACGGCCGCGCAGAAGACACGCCGGTGGCCGTGGTCAGCCATGCCTCCACCCCGCAGCAACGCACCCTCATCGCCACCCTGGCCGATGCACCGCAACAGGTCGCCCAACAGGGCGTCACCAGCCCGGCGGTGATCCTGATTGGTGACGTGGTGACACTGCATGAGCGGTTGGACTGGTTCCAGAGCAGCCTGACGACGGAAGCAACATCAGCGGAGTCCCCCTCCAAAGCGGCCGACACCACGCCGCAGGATGACACCGCGCGCACCAATATTCTCATCTTTACCGGCAACGGCAAGGGCAAGTCCACTGCGGCCTTCGGCATGGCGTTGCGCGCCGTCGGCCACGGCCAGCGTGTGCACATCCTCCAGTTCATGAAGAACGACCCCGATGTCGGCGAACTGGCCGCGCTGGAACGGCTCGGCGTGCCCGTCGAGCAATGCGGCCTCGGCTTCGTGCCCAAGCCGGATCATCCCCTGTACGCCGCCCACCGTGAAGCCGCCGAGCAGGGGCTGGCCCGCGCCGAAGCCGCCATCTTCAGCGGCAACCACGACCTGATCATCCTCGACGAACTGTGCGGCACCGTGGCACGGGGTCTGCTCGACGAACACAAGGTGGTCGATCTGCTGCGCCGCGCCCCGGCCCCGCTTACCCTGGTGCTCACCGGCCGTCACGCCGTGCCCGCCCTCATCGATCTGGCCGATACGGTCAGCGAAATTCAGCCCGTCAAGCACGCCTTTGAGCAGGGCATTCCGGCACGCAAGGGGGTGGAGTTTTGACCGGCTGTCCACGGCTGGTGATCGCCGGCAGCCACAGCGGCGTCGGCAAATCGTCCCTGACCTTGGCGCTGGTTGCGGCCCTGCGTCAACGCGGCCTCACCGTGCAGACCTTCAAGGTCGGGCCGGACTACCTCGACCCCGGCCACCTCAGCCGGGTGTCGGGCCGCCCGTGCTACAACCTCGACGGCTGGATGTGCGGCCGCGACTACGTCACCCGCCTGTTTGCCGAGCGCAGCGCCGATGCCGACATCGCCATCATTGAAGGAGTGATGGGCCTTTACGACGGCAGCAGCCCGGCCAGCCTCGACGGCAGCACCGCCCAGATCGCCGACTGGCTCCAGGCTCCCGTGGCCCTGGTGGTCAACAGCCACGGCATGGCCCGCAGCCTTGCCGCCCTGGTCCACGGCTACGCCAGCTTTGAGCCCGCCATCACCCTGGCCGGAGTGATCGCCAACTTCTGCGGCTCCGACTCCCACGCCACCCTGCTCACTCAAGCATTGCAGGCCGCCAACCTGCCACCGCTACTCGGTGCCGTACCGCGCAACGCCCTACCGGCTCTGCCCAGCCGCCACCTCGGTCTGGTCTCCGCCACGGAAACCTCATGGAACGCTGCCCTCATCCAGCAACTCGCCGGTGCCGCGGAGCAGCACCTCAACCTCGACCACCTGCTGCAACAGGCACGCAATGCGCCATCACTGCCACCAATACCGCCCGCGCCCCCGATCAAAGTTATCGCAAACGGCACTGTGCGTCTGGCTATTGCCCGCGATGCCGCCTTTCAGTTTTACTATCAGGACCTGTTCGACGCTCTGGAGCAACGTGGCGTGCAGTTAGTGTTTTTCTCGCCATTGGAAGACAAGGAACTGCCCGCCGGCTGCAACGGCCTCTACCTCGGCGGCGGCTACCCGGAAGAACACGCTGAGCAACTATCGAGCAATCACACCATGCTCAACAGTATCCGGGAGTTCTGCAACAGTGACCGCCCCGTGTATGCCGAGTGCGGTGGATTGATGTATCTCAGTCAGGGGTTACTGAAAGAAGAGAAAAGCTGGCCGTATGTCGGCATCCTGCCAAGTTGGACCCGAATGTGCTCACGTCGTAAGCGTCTTGGGTATATGGAAGTGACTTTGCAGCAGTCTACGTTGTTTGGTGCTACGGGTGCGCAACTACGTGGGCATGAGTTTCATTATTCGGAATTGTGTAATTATCCGTTGAATAATCCGGTCTGGGAAGCTGCTTATCAGGCACGTGCTAATCGTGACGGGTCGTTACACGATGAAGGGTATTCCTCAATGCAAGTTTTAACGAGCTATATCCATTTGCATCTGACTTCGTCACCAAATGCATTAGATAGATTTCTCTCGGTGTTGCAAGAGGTAGTGTCGACTTCAGAACATAAAATGCAAAGATGAATATACTGTCCCCGGAACTCCTATAGCGCCAGCGCGCATCTCACCTCTGCCCATGATGATCTTTTACATTTACCCTCTTGGCTTGACGGCAAGGACAGGTCTGCCTATGCCGATTTTGTCCTACAAAGTGACGACAAAGCTGAAGACAGCTTGCGCAGCGCAACCCGGACAGGTCGTCCGTTCGGTTCTGAGGGGTTTATCGATAAAATGGAAGAGACATTGAAGACCACATTAAGGCCCCGCAAACCGGGCAGGCCAAGAAAAACCGGGGAGTGTCCCTAGTTTAAGTTCATTTACATCTTGCCTCATCACACAAAGCTTTGAACAATTTCATCTCTGTGTTGCAAAGTTAAGTTCTGGCTTTCAACAAAGAATGAAAAAAGGTAGACTATCCTCAGTAATTCAAATAATCATAATAAACTATCATCCAAACTGTTGGCATATGTTATAAATATTAGTTTTTAAAAAGGAATTTCTTATGGATAGAATCAATGAAATCTGCAAAAAATATGAAGAGAACAGGAAAAAACATTATTTTTCATCTTGGCTAAACTGCTCTGCATTACTAGAAAGAATTTTTTACTTACCAAAACGAGAGCATCCTAATTATCAAAAAACTCGACGAACAGATTTCACATTTGATCAAAAGTTTTCATCATCGATATTCAAGGAAAATCCTCCAAAAAATATTGAACTAAAAAAATGGATATTTATTCTAAAAAATCACAGCAGCAGAATTACAAACAGAATAAAGTTCCTTTTAGTTTATGTTGCATTTACAGGTGTTATTTCTTCAATACTTCATCTATTTAATATGGAAAATTTTGCATTACTAGCTCTCTCTGTTGGCTTGTTATTAACAATAATTGAGCGAAGCATGCTTATTGACAAGCAATCAACCATCGAAGAGCTTATTAATTTACTAGAATATGAGGAATCAAAAGAAAGTGGAGAGAGGTGAATCCAAATTGCAAGTGCACCACGTGCCTCTCCCAGTTTAAGCTCCTAAATGGAGGACTGATAACGATGAACACCATCAATACCGCTTTTAACAAATCAGCCAATTTAGAGGCTTTAACTCTTGACAGTAAAGCTTTTGATCGTATTGACAGCAAGGTTGAAGCGGGCAGAGAGGATACAGTTCATTTTTCATCTGAAGCCCAATTCAAGCTCAATCTACAAACATATGCTTTTGGCCTTTCAGACACAGAGAGGGGTAAATTTGTTGACGCCCTGGAGCAATCAGACGAGGCGTTTTTTGACGAAAATTTTCTTCAATGGTTAAGAAACCCTCCGAATAGTGAAACTTTCAGGCTTACAGTTGACCCAGAACTGGAAGCGCGAATAAATGACGTGGGGCCGATTACCGGAGGAGTTGCCAGCGATTCAGAGATTATTATCCAGTACTCCGGCTCGACATTGATTGGCGAATGGAGTTTCCACGAAGCTTTAAGTTCGAGCGGTGACATTCATGAAACCGATCATCTGACTGAAAAACTGGACCAGCTCACAACAAAGGCTTCAGAAGAACTTTCCGGGCAAGATCAGGCGACCATCACAGGGGCAATGGATTCTGCCATTCGCTCTTCGAGAAACTATCTAAACTCAAGTTTCTCTCTGTTTAAAGCAAATTACGATTATGAAGTTGCTGCTCAGGCCATTGCAAAATTGCCGATGAGCGATGGGTTAAAAGAGGAATATAGCAATTTTCTCTCTGAAATTCGTGCGTTTCAAGAGCAACTCATGACAGATCACATTGATCAACAAGAGAGAAAAATACAACGATTCCCCCAATTTTCCGAAGCTATCGGGGAAGAGATTCAAGCCCTGGAGGAGGGACTTGAAATCAATGCAAAGTTACAACAGAGTATTTCGAACTCTGAGAATGGCTTGTTAGGGGCAGAGGATTATTTCCAAGGATTGATTGAAAATGCAGAATATATCAAGCGAGATAGTTCTGAGCAAATTTCCGAGATGTTCAATCATTACGCAGAAAATCTAGGGGAGTTTAATCGAATTTACATTGAAAAAGATTGGGGACTAAGCTCCAGTCAGCAAGCCAAGAGCGACCCGGCTTTGGATTTGGTTTTTCAGGAAACGCAAGAACTGACCAATCACTATATATCCGCAATTAATGCCTATATGGCAAATACCGGGTCGGCCTGATTCGATGGCACACTACTCCGTAACCATCGCCCCCCTCCCCCCTTTTGATTTACCGATAATTTGCTATCCTGTCAGACAATAACCAAGGGAATTTCATTTCGTCAGATGAGTTTTCAGCTCAGGAGGTGACCATCGTGCAACGTCCCCCCATTTCCAAAACACAAATCATCGCTTTTGGACTGATCGTACTTGTGAGCCTGCTCATGGGCTGCCAACAGCAGGAGAGAGAACTGACCGAGGAACAGAAGGCCTTGCGTATGGAGGGGAAACGAGGGACATCCATGATAAGTAAAGTCAAGGGGAAAACGGAGGTTTCCCTTTACCTCACGGGCCTACTCCCGGTGGCGACTTTGTTTTTCTTTACCCTTTGCACCCTTCGATCTTTTTGATCTGTTCTTTCGGTCCGCCACATCGGCGACCAGACATCCATGTGCTGTCTCTGGGATATCATCCCTTCACAGAAGATTGAGTTAGGGCCAACCCGCCGGCCTCGAAACACTCCCAATGTCGTGCAGCGAAGCTCACGTAGTCCCTCGTTCTGCAAGGCCCGGCGGGAAGATCGTTTGATACAAAGATGATCTGTTTTTCTTCAGCTCAGGCGACCTGAGATTGTCTCTCCTCAAAAGCTGTACCGCGTCGATCAACGGCCAACAGATATTCAACCAGTTTGCGTGCAACCGCTAAAGTGGCTCGGTTGCGATTGCCTTTGGCCAACTCTTTTTCATGTAATTCTGCCAGTTGAGCATTCCATCGTGGAGCCAGTTCGGCGGCTTCGATCAGTATGGTCTGGAGGTGCTTGTTGCGCTTTTTGGAAAGCGGTCCTCGTTGCTCTTTCCCGGCAGACTCTCGCTGTGCGCTGCACAGTCCGCAATAGCTAATGGCTTCCCGGCTTGAGTGAAAGCGGCTTGGATCGCCAATCTCCAACACCCAGGAAACGAGGAGGAAACGAGGAGGAAACGAGGAGGAAACGAGGAGGAAACGAGGGGAAACGAGGGGAAACGAGGGACACTCCCCCTATTAAATTGCTTTTAACACGAAACAAGTCTATCCTTCACGCATGCCAAGAATAGCCCGCATTGTCGTTCCCGAATATCCCCACCACGTCACTCAGCGCGGTAACAACCGTGCGACTGTCTTTTTTGACAATGAAGATCGCCAGCAATACCTCAAACTGCTGGCAAAATACAGCAAGGCGTTTTCTTTGCAGATTTGGGCTTATTGTTTAATGGACAACCATGTTCATTTGCTCGTGGTTCCCGAAAATGAGGACTCTTTGGCTCGCGGCATTGGCCTGACAAATCAAGTCTATACGCAATATCTCAATCGCAAATTGAAGCAAAGCGGTCGTATTTGGCAAAACCGGTTCTTTTCATGTCTGGTTGAACAGGATGACTATCTGTGGACGGTGGCACGCTATATCGAACGGAACCCGGTCAAATCAGGCACAGTGGAAAAGGCGGAAGATTACCGCTGGTCCAGCGCCAGGGCTCATCTCACCTCTGGCTGTGATGATCTTTTACATTCACCCTCCTGGCTTGATGACAAAGACAAGTCAGCCTATGCCGATTTTGTCATGCAGAGTGACGACAAAGCTGAAGACCACTTGCGTAGCGCAACCTGCACGGGTCGCCCGTTCGGCTCTGAGGGGTTTATCGATACGATGGAAGAGACATTGCAGACCACATTAAGGCCCCGCAAACCGGGCAGGCCAAGAAAAACCGGGGAGCGTCCCTAGTTTACCCTACCCTAGTTTACCCTAGTTTACCCCTGGGTCGGCGGTGAATTCAAATTGCAAGTGCACCACGTGCCGCTGACCAGAACACTTCATTAGGCGTTCGGTATCCAAGGCATTTGCGTGGTCGATTATTTAACTTTCTTACGGCCTCAGTGACTGCGATTTCATCTGTTTTGCGAAAATCTATTCCTTTTGGGAAATATTGTCTCAACAAGCCGTTGGTATTTTCATTCGCACCGCGTTGCCATGCGGCATACGGATCAGCAAAGTAAATGCTCAATCTTGTCTTTTTCTCAAGCTCTTTGAAGTTTGCAAATTCAGAAAACGAGGGACACTCCCCCTATTAAATTGCTTTTAACACGAAACAAGTCTATCCTTCTCTCATGCCAAGAATAGCCCGCATTGTCGTTCCCGAATATCCCCACCACGTCACTCAGCGCGGTAATAACCGCGCGACCGTCTTTTTTGACGATGAAGACCGTCAGCAATACCTCAAGCTGCTGGCAAAATACAGCAAGGCGTTTTCTTTGCAGATTTGGGCCTACTGTTTGATGGACAACCATGTTCATTTGCTTGTGGTTCCCGAAAAAGAGGACTCTTTGGCTCGCGGCATCGGCCTGACAAATCAAGTCTATACGCAATATCTCAATCGAAAATTGAAACAAAGCGGGCGCATTTGGCAGAACCGGTTCTTTTCGTGTCTGGTGGAACAGGATGACTATCTATGGACGGCGGCACGCTATGTCGAACGAAACCCGGTCAAATCGGGCACGGTGGAAAAGGCGGAAGATTACCGCTGGTCCAGCGCCAGAGCTCATCTTACCTCTGCCCGTGATGATATTTTACATTCCCCCTCCTGGCTTGACGGCAAGGACAGAACTGCCTATGCCGATTTTGTCATGCAAAGTGATGACAAAGCAGAAGACGGCTTACGCAGTGCAACCCGCACAGGTCGTCCGTTCGGTTCTGAGGGGTTTATAGACAAGATGGAAGAGACATTGCAGACCACATTAAGGCCCCGCAAACCGGGCAGGCCAAGAAAAACCGGGGAGCGTCCCTAGTTTACCCCGGGGAGCGTCCCTAGTTTACCCCTGGGTCGGCCCCCATGCGGGGAGATTCCCGTTTTTGCTGTTTTTCCCCTTTAAACCAGTACGTCAGGATATTTGAAATTATATATTGTAGGAGCGGCTTCAGCCGCGAATTCCCATCATGAAAAGGATCAATGACCAGAACAATTCGCGAATAAATTCGCTCCTACAGGTGGTCACTCCGATGAGCATCAACTGCTGTGCCAACAGCGACGAAACCGGTGATTGAGCAGAAGAAGTGGCACTCATGTCGTGGGGATATCCAGGGCCGTTTTCTGCAATCGTTTGTAACAAAAATTTTGGCCGTAAAGGACACTGGCCGGATTATGCCCGGTGACACGGTCTTTGGCGACCAAGGTCGTCACAGGTACTTTGGAATATTTGTTAAACAACATGTCGTGCCCTACACACAGACCAACCAGAATATTCATTTCGCTTGCCGAGCGGTTCAGTAGCTCGGCTTGGGCAATCGGGTGGCACGCCGCCTCAAAGTGCTCAGGGCGCACCTTGTCACTTTCGGCGAGGCCCAAGTCCCGCTTGTCATGCCCACCCGCCTTACAGCACACCGTCACCACATCAAAGCCCTGTGCTTTAAGAATTTTAACCAATTGCTCTGTTTCCAACAACAAGCCAAGGCAGGTAGCAATGCCGATCGTGTGGAAACCCATCAGCTTGGCGAAGGCAATAGTCTCCTCAACCCGTGTCCAGCGTGTCGTAACATAACCTTCATCTGGGTTTGCTTGGCACCCCATCCCCTCGACACGAGCTGCGACCTGCGCGAGACGTGCATCGTCTCCCGTCCCAACATAGTGCTGAAACGCCTCATCAATCACACCAGACTCTGCCGCAGGGCAATGGGCCGGTTGAGGCAATGCCCCTTCAGGGCTGGTACAAAAAGTTTTTCCTGTTTTACTCCAAACCGTGCTGCATTGCTGGCAGCTGAACACATTGTTGTCTGTCATTGATGTCATCCTTTATTTGATATGAATTGTTAGATCATATTACAAATTGCATAAATTAGACCAATGGATGGTTTCGCAATAAAGAACGATAACTATTTGTTTTAAGAGTTTTTTAGGATATTTTTGAATGGTGCGTGGCGATAAGAAAATCTCAAAACGAGATACGGATATAAAAAGTTTCTTTCAACAAAAGACACTATCAACTTGCTGCAAAAGGCTTTTTCTATGGCTGGGGTCAATTTGCTGCAGGGAGTTACGGGGACAGTATACTCATTAGTCATTCGGCTCAGGTCTTGAATTGCCACATCTCAATCCAAATTCATTACACAACATAGCTATTTTCAACAACGATGTCCGGCACGTAGGCTTCTGTGAACATCGATGCTCTCCCCCTTTTGAAATGACGATAATTTGTTATCCTGTCAGACGATAAACGAGGAAATTTTATGTCGTCCAAGAAACATTCATATCAGGAGGTGACCATCGTGCAACGTTCTCCCATCGTCAAAACACAAATCATCGCTTTGGGACTGATCGTGCTTATTAGCCTGCTCATGGGCTGCCAACAGCAGGATAGAGAACTGACTGCGGAACAGAAGGCCTTGCGCTTAGGGAGTCAACTGTTTGATAAAAGCTGTGCGTCCTGTCATGGTGCGCGGGGGAATGGTCTGGGTTCGCGGGGCGGCCCTTCTCTTCAGGGACCGGATTTTCGTTACGGCAACACGCCTGACGCGATTCGCCAGTCGATTCTGCAGGGGCGGCCTGATGGCATGCCTGCGTTTGACACGGTTTTTACCGCTGAAGAGCTGGACAACCTGACCGACTACGTTCTTTATCTGGGCACAACGAACTAAATTTTTACAAGGGGGTTTTAAAGTGCCGTGCCGCAAGGCGGCACTACACCGAGTAGCCATAGTCAGCGAGGATATCCGCCACGGCATCCTTGTTGATAAAGCCTCTGTTTATTTCGTTGATAATGGTTTGAACACCAGCCTCAGCACTGTGCATCTCATTATAGCGGGCATCGTCCGGTGTGAGCATGATGTAGCCGTCATCGGTATGGCTATAGACAAGCTTGACGTCATCACCGTAGGACTCTTTGAGTTGGCGCTCGACGCCAACGACCTCCATGTATTCCTCGGTTCTTCGGCGATAATACGGATCTTGACTCTCATTGTCGGTTTGCAGCAGCAAGGGGCCTTCCGCCCATCGCCCGGCGGGCCTGAAGAGATCGATATCCATATAGGTGAAGTTGACACCATCTGGTAGAGGTCCAAGAGCGATGGATTCAATGACCGTCATGCCCGGAACATTTTGCACCGATGCTGCGCCATCGACGGCGGCGTTACTCTCCGATTCATGTGTTTCGGCACAGGCGGCCAGTTGCGAGAAAAAGTCTTGGCTTTCCGACTCGGAAACGGTTTCCAAAAGCGACACGCCATCCCTTCGGTCGAGGCTATGGCCTGATGTGATCACGCTTATGCCGTCGATGGTGACGGTCGAGCGTTGCTCAATTGGGGCCATAAAGGCAGTGAATGCTTCGTCTGCCCTTGCCACATCAGCCTGGGTGTTAACGGTGTGGCCTGTCGAAGAGGCTGTGTTTTGCTGCCCGTTGACTATTTGCTCCAAGACCGTTTGAAAATCATCGGCAGATTTATCGGCTTTTTGCGAAGCGGCAACTGATGATGGCGCGGAGGTAGCGTTTATTGCAGAAATGGTCATGATTCTCTTCCCTTGTCAGCAGCAATGATGAAAAACAGGAGTCGCACGCTTTATAAGGTGATCTGCCCCAGTTCTTGCATCCGCTCCAACAACGCATTGGCACTCGGGTCTGATTCAAAACGTGCCATCACGGCCTGTTGCAAGGCTTCAGAATCGCGAATCTGGACATAGTTCGCAGAACCATCATCAGTCAAACGGGCAACTTCATCATGGAAGAAGGTCAACAGCTTGCCACTGTAATCATTGATGCTCTGCTGATCTTGCTGCGAGAATTGTGAAAACGCATAAGCCTGCGTCTCACGATAAGGTGCGCCAATCTGTTGCTGACTTAAATCGATTGTTCTCGCTAGCGGCAGCATATCCGCATACCAATCAGGCAGGCGATACGCCTCAAGTGATTGGGAGCCCTGCTCGATCGCTTTTGCTTCATCGGAGATGGTGACGGTATCACCCTGAGTCACGGTTGTTGCGGCCGATTCTGTTGAAGTTTTTTGCTGACGGTTGTAGGAAGATGAAACATTTTGTGCGGATGTAGCTGTCGTGACATTCATACGCCGGTCTCCCCAGAAGCTCTGATATCAATGATGACATTTGCCTTGCAATGCAAATCCGTTGATGGTTCGATAGCTCTTCTCTATCCGACTTATCGGCGAAGAACTACAATTCTTTATGGGCGACTGTCATTTTGTCTATAACCATGGATAAAACAGCTTGTTTTTTCTGTATGCGCAGACAGGGCAACGGCCCAGCACCAAAATTTTTGTGTTAATAACCAACTGGGATCAGCCATGTACTCTGATTTTGAAACCATCTCATCTTATTATGACGATCTGTATGTCAAAGACGAGGAATACGCTCCGGAAGCCGCCAAAACGAAGGAATTACTGTGCAAGCATGGTATGGCCCCGCAGTCTGATCTGCTGATTCTGGCCTGTGGAACCGGTGGTCATATCCCCTATTTCACCGATGACTATCAGGTGAGCGGGCTGGACCTGAGCGAGGATATGCTAGCTGTAGCAGAAAGAAAATTCCCTTCCCTCACCTTTCACCGCGGCAACCTGATTGATTTTGATGTAAAGACAGAGTTCGACGCCATGATCTGCCTGTATGGTTCCATCGGCTTTGTTAAATCGGTCGATAACCTGCGCACCACCATGAAACGGGTTGCTGCCCAGCTACGCCCCAATGGCATTGCGTTGATCACGCCATGGAGCACCAAAGAGGATTTTCAGGAGTGTCTCGTCGTCGACGCCGTGGATGAGCCGGATATGAAAATTTCGCGCATGGAGCAAGTGCGCCTTAAGAAACCGAATATCGTCGAAGTGACCTTTCACCACCTGATCGGCAAGGGCACGGATGTGAACTACCATCAACAATCGGTAGAGATCGGCCTATTTTCCCGTCAGGATTACCTCAGTGCCATGACCGAGGCCGGGCTGACAGTCGTGGAGGAGTACACGGGAAGCGACGTGCGCGGTGGCGCGTATATTGGCAAACGGGTAGTCGATTAGACAAACACACTCCGTTGACAAACGCCTCTGTTCTCTGCCCCGCACACACCGAGAAGTCTCCCTATTTAATCCTGAAAAGGTGTCGGTTTTCTTTACAGACCGCGTTTTATCCACAAAAACCTTGAGCAACTCTTTGATTTATCGGCAAACTTTTCACTGGCTTCATTTTTGCAAATAGACACATTAAGTTACCAATGTTTTTGCATACGATATTTTTTTGTGCCGTTCAGGAGATTGCTATGAAAAAAACCTTATTCCTTCTATTCATTTTCACAACCTGTTTTATTTACCCAGCCTGTGCAACACCAGTGTATTTCGATATCAATGCAGGCGGGTGGGGCTATGAGACAAGTTGGTCAATTACTGGCCCCTCTTTTAATGCAGGGGGGACAAATCTGACGAGCCATTATACGTATTCTTACAATTGGGACCTCGACCCGGGTGACTATACCCTGTACATGACCGATTCATATGGGGATGGCTTGGATAACGGAGGATCTTTACACTTGATTGTCGATAGCGTGAGCCTGCTGGACTTTGACTATCCAAGTAGCGTATTTGGCTCTAGTTACCGTTATCTCTTTGACATCCCGGAATCTCGAATTTCAGCGGTTCCCGAGCCAGCGACAGTTTTGCTCCTCGGCTGTGGCCTGGCTGGGCTTGCGTATTACTCACGAAAGCGAAAAAAAGCTTAGTCAGACTTAACCCGAGTAAGCCATTTTGATAAAAATCGGGATCAGCAATGGTCCCGATTTTTTTTTGTATATCGCCTCTCCGTCAAGACCTTAGCAGCTATTTACCTTTGACTCACCGCCCCCTTAGGCTACAATCTGCCGCTATGAAACCCACAACTCATGATTCCCCAAAAATCCACTACGGCTGGATCATTGTCGGTGTCGGCACGCTAATCGTTGCCGCCTGTCTGGGGCTGGCGCGTTTTGCCTTTGGCATGATCCTGCCGTCCATGGGAACGGACCTGCAGCTTTCCTACAACCAGATGGGTCTGCTAGGAACAGCGAACTTCGCCGGGTATCTGACCGCCGTGGGGTTGACACCGCTGTTACTACGGCGGATGACACCACGCATGTTAATTGCCGGTGGGCTGTTTGTCATTGCCCTGTGCATGGTGGGCATCAGCGCCAGCCAGATGTTTTTCACCATCCTGGCCTTGTACACCATTGTCGGCATTGGCACCGGGCTGTCCAATATTCCGCTGATGGTTTTGGTCTCATACTGGTTTCGGCGTGAACGGCGCGGTCTTGCCGCAGGAATCATCGTTACCGGCAGCGGCTTTGCCATTATTTTATCCGGCTTTCTGATCCCACTACTCAATGATATGTATGGCGCACAAGGTTGGCGCATCAGTTGGATGGTGCTTGCAGCGATAGTGCTGATCATTGCGGTGATTGCAAGTCTCTTGATGCGCAACCATCCGCAGGAAAAGGGATTGGAGCCAGTCGGCAATAGCACTCCGACACCCTACGACCCAAGTGAAACGCACGGTCACTACAAGGCGAGCCAGGTTCTGGTTCGCCTTGGCCTGCTTTATTTTGCCTTTGGTGCCACCTATGTCATTTACGGCACCTTTATCGTCACCTCCCTCATTGAGGACTACGGTTTTTCCGAGAAAACGGCTGGGTATTTCTGGTCGTGGGCGGGAGTTATCAGCCTGTTTTCCGGCGTGGTGTTCGGCACCCTGTCGGATCGCATCGGTCGCAAAAAAGGGTTGATGGCAGTATTTGGGGTGCATACCTTGGCCTATCTACTGGCGGGAGTCCATTGAGGCGCCACAGCCATCACCTGCTCGGTGGCCTTTTACGGGCTGGCGTCCTCTGCCATTCCCGCTATCATGGCTGCCGCCATTGGTGATTACCTGGGGCAGGCGCGCGCTGCCGCCGGGTTTTCAATCATCACCTTTTGTTTTGCTGTCGGTCAGGCCGTAGGACCGGCCGTGGCCGGGGTGGTCGCCGAACGCAGCGGTTCTTTCAGCAGCAGCTATCTGGCTTCGGCGCTGTTAACAGCCGCAGCGATCGGTGTTGCTCTAACCCTGCCCGCACCAACAGAACATTGAGCGTGGTCATGCCATGAAAAAACTCCTCGGTGTAGAAATCTTCGGCGGGATCGCCTTTGCCATAGGCTTTGTAAGCCTGAGTTATATTGCCCTCTCGGAGAAAGCCATCACAACCGGCGATCCACGAACCGGCATCATTCATACCGCAACCGGCAACAATGCAGTGATATTGGGGTTCGCATTTTTGGCTTTGGGTCTTGCATCATTGGCCTATCTGGTGCGCTATAGCCGCTACCAGTTTATTTACTGGATTTTGTTGGCCGCATTGTGGCTGGGAATCACCCTCTGGTATTGGCTGGCCTATCTTTAACAGGCCCGGAAAAACGTCGCCGCTGTTGTCGGAAAAGCTTACACTCCCCACAGGCCGAATACAGGCATGTCTAAAAGACATAAGACTGATCAAGTCGCAAAAAATCCCATTCAGCACAAAGAATTATGTAAAGAAAATCGACACATCCTTCTTCTCCGATTCTCCGCCAGCGCGATAGCCCACATTTCCCTACCGAGCTCGTCTAACAATAAATCAGTAACCTGTTTGAATCATAGAGAAATCACTAAGAACAAAAGTCTTTTCCCCTCTCCCGCGTGCGCCCCAAAAGATTCAGGAACACATATTGCAAAATAAGCGGCATAGCTATTCATTACAGTTGAGCCCTTTATAAGACACTGACGTAAAAATAAGTCTCATCGACATCGTTAAAGGTCTGCAGAACGGCTCACCTCACTCTTTTAAGGGACGTTCAACAATGAAAAACCTCTGTATCTCGGCTTTGATTCTCCTTATGGCTGGCCTGACTGCTGCCCCCGCCTCGGCCACACCTCTGGGAAATGACATTACGATCTTCGACGGCAACGCAACCAGCGCAGCTTGGTATGGAACAGGTGAAGATCAGGAAGTTGAACCGGGGATGGTCAAGAATCAGGTCTGGGATCTGGAAGCTTTTTTCATTGATAGCGAAAACACCTTGTCTTTGTCCGGTGGATTTAATTTTTCGACAGGTGTCAACGGCTATACCTCCGGCGATATTTTCATCGCTGTTGTCGACTCTGAAAATGATCTCCCCGCTTACGGCGACATCCACCGTTCAGACACCGATGGCAACAACACCCATATCGGCAGCTACGGCTATAACTTTGTCCTTGATCTCGATATGGCAACGGGATCTTACACGGCTTATCAACTGGATGAGACAAGTGTGCTGCAAACCGCTTACTATCAGCAGAACGAAGGTTCCAGTCCATGGCAGTATAATGCTGAAGATAATGACGATGCCGCATTGCTTACCGGCTCTTTTGCTTTTCTCGACAGCAATCTTAATGACACGGTTACCGCCTTTGAAGGGGAAACCCATTATCTGCTCACCGGCTTTGATCTATCGTTCCTCGGTCATGGTTCGGAATTCTATTCCCACTTCACCATGGGCTGCGGTAATGACAACTTGATGGGACACGGCGTTGTTGTTCCCGAGCCCGGTACCTGGCTGCTTTTGGGCGCCGGACTGATCGGATTGGCTTTGGCTCGGCGACGCAACAGCTAATTACAGACAAAATACAACCTGTAAAAAAAAAGCGAACCGCATCTTTCAGTGCGGTTCGCTTTTTTTATCTTTAGCCGTCCCCGTTATCCTCAACAAAACCTAATCCGATTTCAACCTGTTTCCAACACGCTCCTGTTTATATGACGGATCACCCAAATCGCAGGATGGAGCGATATGATCGGAACAGACAATACTCTGGCGAGTCCTTTTCTTCTTTCGCGACAACCCGTTTCCAGTGTCCCGGCGCGGTTGAAAAAACCTTTGTTGATGATGGCGGAACACCTGCTGGGCCTACAGCGTTGCCAGCGACTTTACGACCGGGTCAGCGCCCAAGACACTGAGATCTCTTTCGCCGAACAGGCATTGAACACCCTTGACGTTCGTTATCAGTTGAGCGACCACGAACAGGCACGCATCCCAACCTCAGGGCCATGCATCCTGATTGCCAACCATCCGTTCGGCGGTATTGAGGGGCTGATCCTCATGGCCTTACTCGGCAAAGTGCGCCCGGATTTCAAGGTGATGGCCAACTTCATGCTCAGCGGCATTCCGCAATTGCGCGATCAGCTGATCAATGTCGATCCGTTTGGTGGCGCTGACGCGGCCCGCACCAACCTGACCCCATTACGTCAATCGTTGAACTGGTTGAAACAAGGCGGCATGCTGGTGATCTTTCCTGCCGGAGAAGTGTCCTCCCGTCAAGCGACGGGCGAGATAACTGATCCGGTCTGGAGTTCGACCCTGCCGCGCCTGGTCCGTCGCAGTAAGGCCCCGGTACTCCCCGTGTTCTTTCCCGGTGAAAACGGGGCGTTGTTTCAATGGGCGGGACGCCTTCATCCACGCCTGCGTACCCTGCTGTTGCCGCACATGTTGTTGAACAAAGCAGGACAAACCTTGCCACTGCGCATCGGCAATCTGCTGCCCAGCAAAAAACTGATCGGCTTTGCGACCAGTCAGGAGTTAAACAACTATCTGCGTCTGCGCACCTATGGCCTGAACCTGGCAACGAACACCCGCGCAAAAACCGTGGCCAAATCAGAAAACGACGAGCCGCAGCCCATTTCCGCGCCCCGGCCTGCTGAGACCCTGAAAAACGAAATTGCCGCCCTGCCCGAGGCGCAGCACCTGGTGCACAGTGGTGACTTTGCCGTCGTCGAATTCACTGCGGCACAAGCCCCTGGGCTCCTCAACGAAATCGGCCGATTGCGGGAAGTCACCTTCCGCGATGTGGGTGAAGGAACCGGCCACAGCATTGATCTTGATCGTTTTGACGAAACCTATACCCACCTGTGCTTGTGGAACCACAAACAAGGCGAGCTGGTCGGCGCCTACCGCATCGGACGGGTGGATGACCTGCTCGGCCACTACGGCGCCGAAGGCCTCTACACCTCAACGCTGTTCAATTTTCAACCGCAACTTTTGGAGCGGCTGCACAACGCCCTGGAGCTGGGACGCTCGTTTATCCGCCCGGAATACCAGCGCTCTTATGCACCATTGCTGCTACTGTGGAAAGGGATCGGTCATTATCTGGTCAACAATCCACATTACCGTTACCTGTTCGGCCCGGTGAGTATCTCCAACGACTACACCGCCAACTCGCGCCACCTGATGGTCGACACGTTGACACGCTACTTCATGGTTAAGGAATGGTCCGGGCTGGTATCGCCGCGCCTGCCGGTGCCGGTGACACCGCTGAAGATCCAAGGCCTATCCGCGCAGCAGAGCGACCCGTTGCTGCGCGATATGGACGAGATCTCCGCGCTGATTGCCGACCTGGAGAGCGACAGCCGCGGTATCCCGGTGCTGCTGCGCCACTACCTGAGCCTTGGCGGCAAGCTGCTGGCCTTTAATCTTGATCCGGATTTCGGTCATGTGATTGACGGCCTGCTGCTGGTCGATTTGCAACAGACCGAACGCAAACAGTTGCAACGCTACATGGGACGGCAAGGTTACGCGAACTACCTGGCGGTACAACAGCACCAGACGGCGGCCTGCGCCTGACTCTTTGAGAATTATTTTTTCCCCTAAAAACAAGAAAGCTGTTGCGAGCATCGCCGCAAATCAGCTATACCTATCTCCGCCATGGCCTTTTTGTATACACGACAGGACATAGCTCACAACAATTAAATACGTTCACCACGACAGTGTTCAGCCATAGGAGCCACCAAGCCTCCGCGGCTGCTGAAAAGGGAATCCCGTGAAAATCGGGAACGGACCCACCGCTGTAACCGGGGACAACAATCGCATAACGCCACTGAAGAATGACTTCGGGAAGGCGCGATTGGAGGATGATCCGGAAGTCAGAAGACCTGCTATCGTGGTTTAATGTCAACAGTACCGAAGGGGATGATTCGGTCGACATGCGCAAGGTCAAGGGTCACAATGGGAGCCCGTAACCGTCTGGTTACGGGCTCTTTTTTGTTTTCCACCTCGCCTGATGGTCTGAATCCTCCCCGTTTTTTATCCTATGTATTTTTTGTAATTACTCAGGGAGTGTTTCACCATGAAAAATCGCCACATTATTCGTTATGTCCTTTTTATATGTCTGCTGATTACGACACTGAGTCTCTCCAGCGCGTTTGCCGATGCAACAACGGACAGCATCCGGCTCGATGACATGGTGGTCACCGCCACCCGCTCGGAAAATTCCGCCTTTGCCACGCCGGTGACGATCAGTGTTGTCGATCAGCAAGAGATTCAGGAACAGAACGCCACCACCTTCACCGATCTGCTCGACGGCGTGGCCGGCGTCACCTTGAGCGGCGCCGGGCCGTGGGAAACCACGCCAACCATTCGCGGCATGGGCACCAACCGGGTGCTGGTGCTTTTCGACGGCGACCGCGAGACCAACCTGTGGGCGGGACGCGCGCCGCTGACACCGTTTATCGACAGCAGCGACATTGATCGGATCGAAGTGGTCAAGGGTCCCTCCTCCGTGCTCTATGGCAGCGACGCCCTCGGCGGCGTCATCAACGTCATCACCAAGGAGGTGGCTCTGGCCGATGGCGACACCTGGCAGGCGCAGCACCACATCGGCACACGCTATTCATCGGTGGATGACGGTGTGGTCGGCAATTACACGGTCAACGCCGGTGGTCACGGCCTCGGCATCCGCCTCAATGTGGCGGCCGAGGATCACGACGACTATGAAGTGGGCGATGGCGACGAGCTGCCTCACAGCCAGTTTGAGAATAAAAGCCTCGACTTGAAAACCCTCTACAACATCAACGACCACCACACGGTCAAGGCGGAGCTGCGCATTAACGACATCAACGACATGGGGGTGGCGCAAAAAGACCCGAGCGCGCCGGAATCCCACTTTACCCTGTACAATACCCGCAGCTATAAACTCGGTTATGTCGGCACCGACCTCGGTGCAGTACAGCGTCTGGAAACCCGTGTGTTTCATGTCGATCAGAAACGGCGCTTTGTCGGCGATTTTCCCAACACGGCCAAACAGGTCCACAACCTGAAGCAAAACACCATCGACACCACCGCCACCGGCGGCTCGCTGCAGGCCACCTTTGCGCCGGGACGGAATCAACAGTGGGTCACCGGCCTGGAGATTGTCCATGAAACCACGGATTCCAATGAATCGCAGCAGATCTTCAGCACCACCAACGAATCGCTGAAAAAGCTGCTCACTTTTCAGCCTTTGCCCGACGGCGAACGTGACCATCTGGGGCTGTTTGCCCAGGATGAAATCATGATCAGCGAAGATTGGAGCCTGACCCTCGGCGGTCGCTACGATTACTTTGCCGCCGATGCCGACGATGTCACCATGAGCCAGACCAGCTACGGCAGCAACGGTGCCGCCACAATCGCGTCGGTCAATAAATTTTCCCGCGAAACAGATCAAGCCGTCACATTCAGCCTCGGTTCACTCTACGCCCTGAGCAACACCCTGCACCTGACCGCTAATCTGGCCACAGCGTTTCGTGCTCCGGATCTGTTTGAGCGCTATTCCACCCGTGGCGGCGGCAGTCAGGTGATTATCGGCAACCCGGATCTGGATGCCGAATACACCTACAATGCCGATCTGGGTCTCAAATACCTGTCATCCCGCGCCAGTGGCTATGTCAGTGTGTTTTACAACCGCATTGATGACTACATTGATCTGGTCAAACAGGACAGTTCATTCCTCGGCTCTATTCCCACCTACGGTTACGTCAATGTCGAGGATGCGGAGCTGTACGGCATCGATGCCGAAGCCACCATCAGTCTGACATCACGGCTGGATGTGGAAACGGCCATCGCCTGGGTGGAAGGCAAAGATCGTGACACGAATGATCATCTCAGTGCCATTGCCCCGCTCAACGGCCGCATCGGTCTGCGCTACGCTGCGCCGTTGAGCAACGGCATGCGCTACACCCTGCGCGCCCAGGCCACCCTCTACGACCGTCAACGCAATGTGTCGGACAGCGAAAAAGAGACGCCGGGCTATACCACTGTTGATCTGCATGCCGGGCTCAACCTTGGGGCCTGGGCCATGTTTGACGCCATCGACCTGAACGTCAGCCTCAAAAACCTGCTTGACCGCGGCTACCGCAGCCATCTGCGTTCCAGCCAGGCGACCTGGATCTACGAACCGGGCCGCAATATTGTTGTGGGACTGCAGTGCACCTTTTAACGGATATAACGATGATGCCGTTACGAATCATTGCCAGATGTGTGGTGGTCGGACTGTTGATCATCCTGACCAATTCGTTTGCCGGCGCGGCCACTGATCATCGTGGCTCGCGCACGGTAACGGACCTGGCCGGACGCCACGTGGAGGTGCCCGTTCCGGCCCAGCGGCTGGTGGGCATCCATTCCGCTCTGAGTATGCTGTGCTATCTGAACCTTGCCTCGCAGGTGGTCGGCGTGGAGCAGGAGGAAAAAGATCCGCGTCAGTGGCTGGGTGGCAGCGGCCGCTCCTATCGACTGGCCCATCCCCAGCTCGGCGAATTGCCCGGTATCGGTTCACGCCGTCAGATCGACGCTGAGGCGCTGGTCACACTGCAGCCCGACGTCATCTTCATGGGCTGGGGCACGCCGCAGGCCGCCGATCGCCTCCAACAACAGACCGGCGTTCCGGTGGTGATGGTGCACAACGGCAACCTGACCAGCCAGCGCCATCGGTTTGAACAATCGCTGAATCTGATTGCAACGATCTGTGAACGCCGGGAGCGCGCCGAACAGATCAAGGCATTCATCGACGCCAGCCTGGATGATCTGCACCAGCGCATCAAAGGGCACACCTCATCCACGACATGCTATATCGGCGGCCTCAATTTCCGCGTCGCCCACGGCCTGCTCGGCACCAGCCGCGACTATCCGCCGTTTGTGCTGCTCAACGCCCACAACATCGCCGACGCCATCACGCCCCCAAAGAACCTGATCAAAGGGCGCTTTTCTATGGCTGCGGAAAGTTTAATCAAGGCCGATCCCGAGGTAATCTTCATCTGTGCCAGCGGTGCGTCTCTGGTACACAACGACCTCAACCATCCGGCGTTTGCCGCGCTCAGCGCGGTACGCAACCAGCGTCTGTATCGCATCATTCCCCATTACTACGCAGCCAGCCCCGATACGGTGCTGGCCGAAACCCATTACATGGCCACCATCCTCTACCCCGAGGCGTTTGCCGATGTCGATATCGCGGCCACGGCTGACCGCTTTTACCGCTTCTTTGTCGGCGCACCGCTCTACCGGGAGATGGCGGAACTGTTCGGCCCGTTCGCGCCGTTCACCGCAGAGGCTAGACCGTCATCATGAGCCTGCGCCACGCCTATCATCAGCGCCAGCGTCGTTTGACCGTGGGCTGGCTGGCGACCCTGCTGGTGCTGGGCCTGATCACCCTGCTCGCCCTGACCAGCGGCGCCATGGATGTGGACTGGCGTCAGCTGTGGTGCGGTGACGGCCATTCCCTCAGCGCGTCGCAACGCGTCCTGCTGCACATCCGCCTGCCGCGCGCCTGCAGCGCCATTCTCGGCGGCGCGGCTCTGGCCACGGCCGGGCTCATCCTCCAGGTGTTACTGAACAATCCACTGGCCTCTCCCTCCACCCTGGGCATCTCCCAGGGCGCGTCGTTCGGCGCAGCGTGCGGCATCTGGCTGCTGTCGTCGGGTCCGGCGCTGACCGTGTCGCCGTGGCTGGTCACCGGCCTGGCGTTTAGCGGCGCCATGGCCACCACCCTGCTGATCCTCGCCTTGAGTCTGTGGCGTAACTGCGGACGTGAAACCATCATCCTTGCCGGGGTAGCGCTCAGCGCCCTGTTTGTCGCCGCCACCACCCTGTTGCAATATCTGGCCGACGACACCCAGCTGGCCGCCATCGTCCACTGGAGTTTCGGCGATGTCGGGCGTGCCGACTGGCGCGATCTGCGTCTGCTGGCTCTGGTCACGCTGATTGGTTTGGTGGCACTGTGGAGTCAGCGCCGCACCTTCAACGCCCTGCTGTGCGGTCACGACACCGCCACCACCCTCGGCCTGAATGTCATCCGGTTGCGGCTGGCCGGGGTCACTCTGGTGGCACTGATGACCGCCACCACCGTCACCCTGCTCGGTGTCATCAGCTTCATCGGCCTGGTTGCCCCCCATCTGGTGCGGTTACTGGTTGGCGATAATGTGGTGGCACGGCTGCCGTTGTGCGCCCTGAGCGGCGCCATTTTGTTGCTGCTCGCCGACCTCATCGGGCGCACCGTGTTCGCACCGCTGACCTTTCCCGCCGGGGTGGTCACCGCGTTCCTCGGCGCACCGTTGTTCCTCGTGCTTTTGTTCAGCCGGGAGCAACCATGGACCTGACCCTGCATCACCTGCATTTTGCCTATCGCGGCGGTCATCCGGTGCTCAATGGTCTGGACGCCACCCTGGCCGACGGCCAACTCACCGCCCTGCTCGGCGTTAACGGCTCCGGTAAATCGACCCTGCTCAAACTGATGGCCGGGATTCTGACGCCTGACAGTGGCAACATCGTCCTCGGTGCACCGCTTGATCAATCCCTGCGTCAGCTTGGGCCGCGACGTATCGCCCACTACTGCGCCTATGTGGCTCAGAACTCCCCGCCGCCGACCCTGACGGTGTTTGACTACGTGCTGCTCGGTCGCCTGCCCCATCAAGGCGGTTGGTCGGCTCGTCCTTCAGCAACCGACCTGGAATTGGTTGAACAGAGCCTGAATCACATGGAACTCATCGATCTGGCCTACACGCCCATGACCAAATTGAGCGGCGGTCAGGTGCAGATGGCAGTGATCGCCCGCGCCCTGGCCCAACAACCGGCCATCCTGCTGCTCGACGAACCCACCAACAACCTCGATCCCAAACATCAGGTGCAATTGATGGATAAATTGCGCGCCGCCAGTCGTGAGAAGCGCACTACCGTGATTTTCAGCATGCATGACATCAACCTCGCCCTGCAGTGGGCCGACCGGGCCATGTTGTTGCACGAAGGGCGGCTGTTGCGTCATATTCCAACGACGCAATTGACCACCGGCGACCTGTCGACCTTGTTCGGGCTACGTTATCGGATGCTGGAAGGACACGACAACCAACGCTGGTTCTGGCCGGAGACCTTCTGACAATCCCACCACAACACTCCAGAGAAAACGCAACAAGGTTTGAAGTCCACAATAGCCAAACTTGCAGTCGGGGTCCGGTCCACGTTATAGTGAGAACAAACATGTTCTGAAGATCTCTCTTCATCAACGGGACAAATGCGCTATCATCACCAGATTTTCGGGTATGGCTTCGCCTCGCACCATTCCACGTCATTCAGGCGAATTTTAAGCATTGACAGACATGAGCTGAAAGTATGATACAAAATATCTGGCTGCACGCATTCACTGTTTTCATGGGCTTTTTTGCCATTATGAACCCCATTGCCAACGTGCCGGTGTTTATTGGCCTGACCAGTGACGATGACACTAAAACCACAGCGGCCATCGCCTTACGCGCCCTGCTACTGGCCTTTGCAATTGTCGCCCTGTTTTCCGTGGCCGGAAAAATCATTTTTGAACTGTTCGGCTTGACCTTGCCGGCATTTCGCCTCACCGGCGGCTTACTGGTTTTTCTGGTCGGATTTCACATGCTGCAGGGCAACCATTCGAGTGTTCAGCACCCGAGCCATGCCGAAAAGCAAAAACCTGCCGAAGACTCTCTCGGTATTGCCGTTTCGCCGCTGGCGATGCCAATCCTTGCCGGTCCCGGCACCATTGCCACGGCCATGAATTTTTCTTCGGGTGGCGGTATCACCGAACTGCTGGTGACCATCTCCATGTTCGGAGTGCTCTGTGTTCTAACCTACATCCTGTTTATTTTCGGTGAAAAACTGGTTTTTTTCATCGGACCCAGCGCCTTGGGCGTGATCACCCGGATGATGGGTCTGATTCTGGCATCAATCGGAACGCAAATGGTCATTGAGGGCATTCGCGGCGCCTTCTCACTGGCCGGCTAAAGACATCACCAATCCAACCATAAACGGAATAATATCCCTTCGGCTGCTAAACCCTCGCATTCACAGCATAAAAATGCTACAAAGAATCCAGGGGCTAAAAGTTTTCAACTCGTGCCAAGCCTTGTTTAAAACTTTATCTACAATGCAATATCAATCTCACTGACAACCACCCCGCCAACTCGGATGCCTGGAAGAAAGGCGACCGGATTGTTATCACTCCGCCGGGAGAGACATGCGTATTTTAATGCTTCTGTTTGTCATGCTCGTGGGCTTTTCCACCACAGCTTGGGCGACAAACGGCATGAATATGATCGGTTATGGTGCTGTCTCCAGCGCCATGGGGGGAGCGGACTTGGCCTTGGTTGATAATGTCACGGCCATGAACATTAACCCTGCCGGGCTCAGCGGCTGCTGCGGTAGCGAAATCAGTGTCGGCGACAGTATGCTGCAGCCACGCAACCATCATCAGGATCAGCACGGCAACAATCTCCTGGCCGATGAACAACTGTTTCACCTGCCGCTGCTGGCCTGGGCCCAGCCCATCAAAAATTCCCCTTTCATCTTCGGTCTTGGTTTTTTCGCTCAGGGCGGCATGGGTTTGCGCTATGAAAGCCTGCGTATGCCGTTTGCCGATCAGGTGGCCATGTCCCAGGAGTATGATGAGCTGTCCAGTGACATCAGTTACATGAAAGCCACGCCGACGCTGGCCTGGCACAGTGAAGACCGCCGCCTGAAACTGGGAATCTGTTTGCAGGGCGGTTATGCCACAGCAAAAATGGATATGTTCCCCCATACCAGTCTGGCCGTTGATGACGATGGCGACGGCACCAATGAGTTTGCTTTTTTCGGCATGAGGTTGAAAGACTCGCGCGCCTGGGCAACGGGTCTGCGGTTGGGCTTTCAATATCAGTGGGGAAATTTGACGGTTGGCGGTGCTTACCTGACCGAATCAAAACTGACCTATAAAGACGGCAATGCGCAAATCAATTACTCGGCACTGGGTGAAGGATTGGTCGATTACGATGCCGAATTGTCTGGATTTAACTGGCCACGTCAGGCTGGTCTCGGCTTCAGCTACCTGATTGGTGACACCGTAAAAGTGGCCGTGGATGTCGACTGGATCAACTGGTCCAATGCCGTTAAGAATGTCCGCTTGAAACTTCACCAGAGGGGCAACGACCAAGTGCCCGCATCATTGGCTTACAGCTACCCCATGTCATGGCGCGACCAATGGGTGTTGGCCGTAGGGCTGGAATATCGCTGCACCGACAACCTGCGCCTGCGGTTGGGGTATAATCACGGCAATGATCCCATTCCGGGAAAAAACCTCTTCCCGTTTTTCCCGGCCATTGTGACCGATCATGTGACAACCGGTGCCGGACTGAAATGGCAAAAGTGGCAGGTTGACCTTGCCCTGGAGTGGGCGTTAAAGAAAAAAGCCTATGGCGATAACGGCCTGTTCTGCCATCATGGTTACAGTGCCGAAGTCTCGCAGTTTACCAGCCATGTGATGGTGACACGCCGCTACTGAAACGAAAAGCATACATTGAGATGAAACCACATCACATCTTTGCCGATGCTCCTGATGGAGCCACCCTCGATCAGTTTTACACGGCTCTCAAACAGGAGTATGCCGTGCGCGGTGCATTGATGGCCGACGCCCACCTCGGTTATGCCCTGCCCATCGGCGGTGTTATTGCGACGCAGGATGTCATTGTCCCGGCCTGGGTGGGCTACGATATCGGCTGTGGTATGTGCGCGGTACCAACAACCTTTGACGCAACAGAGATTCATGCCCATGGTGAGGCAATCTTCAACGCCATTTACCAAGCTGTGCCGGTGGGGTTTCACCACAACCGCCAGGAAACCACCTGGAACCATGAACATCTTCCCCGCAGCCCTTTTCTGGCTAAATTATTTGCTGAAAACGGCCTGCTGCAGCTGGGCTCACTGGGCAGCGGCAATCACTTTATTGAGATCGGCCATAACGGCAACGACCAAGTATGGATCATCGTCCATTCCGGGTCACGCAACCTCGGCCATTCGGTGGCCGGACATTACATGAAACAGGCTGCCGGAGGGACAAAAGCGCGTCAGGGCCACGATGGCCTGGCGGTGGATTCGGCAGCGGGACGTGACTATCTGATGGACCTGGCCTTCTGCCTGGCTTTTGCCTTACAGAACCGCCATGAAATTATTGGTCGGGTGGTGGAGCAGATTCAACGTTATTGCACCGGCAAGGCGCAGTGGTCAGAGCTGATCAATCGCAATCATAATCACGCCGAGGAAAAAGACGGTTTGTGGATTCACCGCAAGGGTGCCACCCACGCTGAGGCAGGTATGATGGGCGTAATTCCCGGCAATATGCGGGACGGCTCGTTCATTGTTGAAGGCAAAGGCAATCCGCTGTCGTTATGGTCGAGTTCGCACGGAGCCGGACGGGTATTGAGCCGCAAAGCGGCTAAGGATCAGTTGAGCATGCAGGAATTCAGTCGCAGCATGGACGGCATTGTCGCCCGAGTCAGCAAAAAGACCCTCGACGAATCGCCGTTGGCCTACAAAAATATCTTTACCGTTATGGAACAGCAAAAAGATCTGGTAACGGTGCATGCCCACATCAAACCGTTGATCAACATCAAGGGCTAGTCGATCCTTTGTCGCGGTTTTCTTCGTGTTCCATGCGGGCACGATACTGATTGAGAACCGTGACAATGGCCAGCACCTCGGCCCGGGTCATATAGGGGCGGCCACTCTCTTCAAGGGATTCAAAGAAAGGATCAAAGGCGGTGACGCCCTGGTGATTGAGATCCGCCTGCAGTGCTTTTGGCGACTGATCATCCTTTTTAAATAAAAAAGCACGTTGCGCATACTGAATACCGGCCTGAGCCAGGCGTTGGACGACAATCAGAAACAGGACTCCGCACAACAGGAAAAACGTGGCGGCCGTCGCCTGAATATCAACAGAGCTCCAGGTTGACGGAAGAAACTGCGGATGCCAGGGCATGGTGACAAAATAACCGGCTGCTCCCGTCAGCATCATGGTCACATTGCGCCGCAACCAACCGATCCGCCGCCGCCCCAACACCATATCAGCCACCAGCACCATGGCAACGAGCAACAAAGCTCCGTGCCACCACGGTTGGCCGAACAGCATCGTCACCAGCACGGCCACTACGCACAGTGCCAGCACCGGTAGCAATGCGCCGAGAAAACTGCCAAAACTGCGCACCAGGCTGCCACGGCGAATTCGCCGAATCTCCCGCCCGGAGAGGGGGATATAGAGATGCAGGCCTTGTTGATCGGGTATGGATTGAGATGAGGGCATGGGCGGTGATCTCTGTCAGGTTTTTGAGGCTGAAATTGTCCCGTCAGACATCACCGTGAAGCGCAATGCCCAGGGAAAGACACTGCCCCATAAAACCATCCTCAGACACCAGGATCAAATCATTTATCACCAAACGGTGATTTTCATCTCAATCAGGTGGGATCGTTCGCACAAAAGAAACACCCAACTTAGTCTCCAGCAGGCTGATAAATTGGTCCTTGGGTAGCGGCCTGGAAAACAGATAGCCTTGGCCAAAACGGAACCCCATGAGATTGAGACACTCATGTTGCACCGATTCTTCAATTCCCTCGGCAACGAGGCTCAGTCCCATGACACGGGTGAAGGTGACCAGCGCTTCTGCAATAGCAGCATCATTGACGTCCCGATGGACATCAGTGACAAACGCACGGTCCAACTTGAGCTTTGACACCGGAAACTGTTTCAGATAGGCAAGCGATGTATAACCGGTGCCAAAGTCATCCAGAGCAATCTTGAACCCTTTAAAGCTTAACGCTTTCATGGTCTCAATCGCTTTGCCGACATCATCAAGCATCATACTTTCCGTCAATTCCAATTCCAGAAGTGAGGGGGGAATGTCATAAAACCTCACAATTTCAACAAGCTCGTCGGTAAATCCGGGCTCAAGAAACTGGCGGGCCGACACGTTGACGGCAATAGGAAACCAATTCCCCGAGCTCCGGTGGTATCCTCTAATCGTTCGACAACACTCCTCAATAATCCAGCGGCCCAGAGCAATGATCAAACCACCTTCTTCCGCCACCGGAATCATGCGGTCCGGCGACACCCAGCCCAGCTCGTCACTGTGCCAACGCAGCAACGCTTCTGCGGCGACAATATCGCCGGTGGCCAGATCAACCTGCGGTTGGTAGTAGAGCTGCAATTCGCTGTTTTCGAGTGCCCGGCGCAACTTCGACTCAATGGTCAGATACTCCTGAGCTTTATCCGCCAACTCGGCAGAGAAATAGCACATCCGGCTGCGTCCCTGGCGTTTGGCCTGATGCATGGCATTGTCGGCATTGGCCATCAACGTCACATCATCGTCGCCATCTCCCGGATAAAGAGCCACGCCAATGCTGGCAGTGATAATCAGTTCAGCCCCATCGATCATCATCGGTTCAGAAATCGCCTGCAACATCTTCTGGGCCATACGCGTCGCATCCACCTCATCATTGAGACAGGTCACCAGAATGGCAAATTCGTCGCCACTGAGCCGCGAGATGGTATCCTGCCCGCGGCTGACACGTTTCAGACGCGCGGCAACCTCAATCAGCATACGGTCACCAGCCACATGGCCGAGAGAATCATTGATCCGTTTAAAATAATCCAGATCAAGAGAAAAGACCTGGACCTCCATCCCTTTGCGGCTCTGAGCACGCTTGATGGCCTGCTGCAGACGATCGCGAAACAGCACCCGGTTGGCCGAGCCAGTCAGTGGATCGGTTTGAGCCAGCTGCAGCATTTTTTCTTCCCAGGCCTTTTCTTCACTTAAATCAGCGCTCACCGCAACGTAGCGTGTTGTTTTGTTTTCGGGTTCTTCCACTGTTTCGATCCGCAGCCATTGCGGCAGGCTGTGCCCGCGATGGTGCCGTATCCAGATCTCTCCTTCCCAGCGCCCTTCGTCTCGCAACTGCTTAACTAAGTCGGTATAGAACACACGGTCATGACGTTCCGCCCTGAGAAACAGGGGAAGTCTGTTGAGTAAGTCCTCCTCTGAATAGCCGCTGAGGTCGCAAAACGTTTTGTTCACGGCAAGGACATTCCCAGAGTCATCCATGATCATCACCGCATCGTTACTGTGATCGACAACCGCTGACAGTTCCCGCAAGCGCTGGTCTTTTTCACGCCGTTCACTAATATCGCGAACCGCAGTCAAGACACAAGGTTCGCCCCGGTAGTCAATGACAATACTGCGAATTTCAACAGGAAAGTGATGGCCATCCTTATGTTCATAGGTGAATTCAAACAGAATGGATTTCCCCTCAAGTGCCTCACGGTATTTCTCGCTGAGGGCACTTTTTTCCTGGGGATCACACAATTTGGTGAAATGCTGATGATTCAGTTCCGCAAACGTGCGACCAAGCATCTCTTCATAGGATTTATTACACAGCAGCAACTCGCCGTTAAGGTTACGGACCGTCAGTCCGTCAACACTGTAATCAAATAAGGTCCGGTACTCATCAAGACTTCGTTCGAGCTCTTCCTGCAGCTCTTTGAGTTTAAGTTGACTGTGATACTGTTCGGTAATATCGAGAATCACCAACTGAATCAGCGTCTGCTCTTCCAAAACAATCTGACTGCCGAGAATCTCAACGCACAAATCTATAGACGGGAGGTAAGCCGTTTCAGTGTGATGCCCCTGCTGTTTGATCATTTTTATAAAGGAGCGAATCTTCAGCCAGTTTGTCTTATCATGGAACTGACGCAGATTGCCGGTTTCCATCGTTTCCGGCAACTTGAACAAGCGTCGTGCGGCGTTATTAAAACGTAGCAGTTCACCGCTTTGCGACATGACCAAAATGGCTTCTTGAGCCTGGTCAAACAGGCTGCGATAATAGTGCTGTTCTCGCAAGACCCCGGCATAAAGGGGATCAAGGCCAAATCGCTTGATAAACAACCACATAAGCTGACTGAGCACCACGCAACCCAAAACAATTAACGCAATGGCTCTCCACCCTCGATAAGGCAACCATTGTGTGGAAACCACCACTTCTTTTATCACAACCAAATGGACACGTCGTTGAGACTCTCCTACAGTGATTTCAGCCTGCAAGGTAAGCTGGCTTTGTTCGACGGGCCGAGTCGCTGAAAATAATGGGCTTTTGTCTGGATCATAAAGACGGATAACGACATAGTCCGGATTCCCTTCGAAGAAATCCTTGAGAATCCGTTTCATCTGGGCGAGATCATTTCGTTGCAAAGGGTCGTCAAGCAACGTTTTAAGCACGTGCTGATCCGTTTTAAAACTCTGCTGCGCCACCAGATCAACCACATGCTGCTTGACTTGCACCACAAATAAGATGCCCGTCAACACCACAACCAAAAAAACGATCGTGACGGCCAGAGCCACCGAACGATACGATTTTTTTTGCCAATGAGGCTGAGGTTCACGAATCATGGGACGCCCTCATCATTTGATGGTACAGACAAATCTGATCACCGTTTACGGCAACCGCGCCATTGGATAATGGAGCAACCATAACACTCGTGTTCAAACGAATGTGCGGCGTGATCCGTTTTACAGAACAATCCCACCTCAGGACGAAACGCGAGGTTGGGACACGAGAAAAGAAGCAAGAAGAAACGTCAGTCCCAAGAAAAGAGGCGCAAAAGGTATGAGCGGCACCGGTCGTGAAGAAAGGGATTCTCGTCCCAAGTTCCCATTGAGGTATAAAATCTCGCACCACTGCCACCTTTATTAAAGAACGTTCCGCGGTTAAGAAAAACTCTAACAATCTTAACTGAGATTTTAAAAAGGTAAAGGCAGTGGGAAAACGGAACTTCAAACAACAGAGTCAAACATGGTTGAGCAATTTCAACTCTTTAGGGTGTGGATTGAGATAAACCTGCTCCTGCAGATAATCTTGTTTATATTTACGCACATAATGATTAAGCAACGTGATGGGTACAATCAGCGGAACCAGGCCATTGCGGTAATCCTCTACTTTTTCCAGCACTTCAGATTTTTCATCAGCGCTTAACTGCTTTTTGAAATATCCAAGAATATGCTGCAAAACGTTCACCTGCTTTTTCTCCGTTGTCTTCAAAGACATGGCCTTGAGCAATAAGGTGCGATACTGATCTTGAAAGGTCTCAAAAGGCAGAGTTTTGCCATGGGCAACCAGACGGCCCATTTCGCGGTAGATCTTTTCGCTGTGGGCGAGAATCAATAACTTGTGACGGCTGTGAAAGTCAACCATTCCCCCATAACCAGAGCCGGCGGCCAGAGTTTCACGCAAGCGTTTCATGGTGAAAATCCGCGTAATGAAATTTTCACGCAGTTTGGGGTCGTGCAGACGGCCCTCCTCCTCGACCGGCAGCAGGGGAAAGTGCTCCATAAAGATCCGCGCGAACATCCCAATACCATGATGATCGGGCATACCACCAGATTCGGGATAAATTTTAACCCGCTCCATACCGCTGCTCGGTGATTTGGCCTTGAAGATAAAACCATCGAGTTGTTCAGACTCCAGCTGCTGGACACGCTGGTGCGCCCAACACTGCATTTTATCGGTGATATCTTCGCCACCTTTGGAAAAACGCAGCCGCACATCTTGATGGCTATCACGCACCAGGCGCAACGCCGGACGGGGGATGGGAAGTCCGACCTCGACTTCCGGACACACCGGCACGTAATCAACATAGCCACCAAGCACGTCCGTCAGATAGCGATCCCGTTTGTGGCCGCCGTCAAAGCGGACTTTGGCACCCAACAGACAGGAACTGACACCAAGACGAATGCGGCTTTCCATAAAACACCTCCCGGGCAGAATGATCACTTACGTTGAAAGAGTGTGCGGCTGACCGCCTCCACCTCACCAAGGTCATCAACCACAGTCGTTCCAGGGATCTGGTAAACACTGGCGATCCCGCTGCCTCCAGCAACAATATGACAGCTCTCGGGCAACATGCGACGCAATGTCACCAGATCACTGCGCGCCTGCAGCGACGAATAATGGCTGCTGAACGAAAGGGCAACACCGTGACAGGCGGTGGCATAAACGAGATCCGGCAATTCCGACATGGGTAAATCCTCTAACAGCCACTGACAACGCACCCCTTGACGCGAAAACAGCACCGCCGCCATCAGCAAAGCCAGATGATGGCGCTCACCGTTAATGGTAACAAACAGCATCAGGGGCGATGCCACATCGGTATCCTGTTGCTGACCAAGAATTTCGAGCAAGATCTTCTGTATCCGGTCAGAGATGGCATGCTCACGGGCAATGGTCAATTCCCCCGATATCCAACCACGATCAAGACAGGCCAGCACCTCTGCGCTACAATGAAGGATAAAATGCTCGATGGTAGTCGTGGCCAGGTGATAGCGCAGCACCTGCTCCAGCTCATCCAGCGACGCCGATAACACCAGAGATTGAAAGCCACGGGCACGATTTTCATCTTCAGCCACATAGGAATCAAGCAACTGATGGCGCTCATCAGCAGACATGGCAAACAGGCTGTTGGGACGATAACCCAACGATTGCAATTTACGCACAATGTGCAACTGTGCCACCTGATCCAAAGGATAGCGACGATGGCCGCGTCTGTCGCGTTGCGGTTGGGGAAAGCCGTAGCGTCTCTCCCAGACACGTAACGTATCGACGCTGACGCCGAGTTCCTGACTGAGTTGTTGAACAGTGAGCATGGTTTTGTCCTGGACAAATGATGAATATCACTAAATACTATAAGGAAAACGCAATCAATAACAATAGAAATATGGAGGATGTTATGGAAAACAAATTGGAACAACTTTTTTATGTTGCTCTCGGCGGCGCCCTGGCGGCAAAAGAGCAGATTGAAAAAAACAGCGAAGAGCTCAAAGATTGGCAGGGTAAAGCCGAAAACACTGCGCGCACGTTTCTTGATGATCTGGCCGAAAAAGGCGCAGAAGAGCGCGAAAGCCTGCGTCAAACATTAAAAGGACTGCTCAAGGAAGTGATCGATGAATTGGGCCTGGCCACAAAAGAAGATCTTGAACAGTTGAAAAAGGAACTGGATCGTTAAGTGGGCCGGTTGATTTTGCTCATTCTGCGCCAGTGTCATCCACTGCGCAGTTATCGCATCTTCCGCTTTCTGGTCACGGTGTTTTTGTTGTTTCGCCGCCGCGATCGGTGGCTGTTGTGGCAACCACTGTCACCACACGAGCTGGTGGCCACCATCCGCACCCTGGGAACCAGCTTTCTGAAGCTGGCCCAGGTCCTCGCCACCCGTGCGGACTTTTTCGACAGCGACTATCTGGCCGCACTGCGTCAGCTCCACGACCAGATGCCACCGATGAACGACGCCCAAAGACGCCAGGTCATGGAGAACGCCTTCGGTGACAAGACCTATTTCAGCGCCTTTGACGAACAGCCCATCGCAAGCGCCTCCATCGGCCAGGTCCATCGGGCACGGCTGAAAAAAGAGGGCGACTGGGTGGCGGTCAAACTGCTGCGCGCCGACATTCGCTGGATCGTGCGCATTGACATCGTTCTTCTCAACCTGTTCATGCACCTGTTTCAGCCACTGTTCACCGACCAGACCCGTCACTCCATCGAATCGGTGCTACGCGCCTTTACTCAGGTGATTCTCGAAGAGGTCAACATGAGCCGCGAGTTGGCCAACCTCGAACAGTTCCGCCAGATCTACAACGACCATCAACCGGAGATGATCCGCTTTCCGACACCCTACCCGGCCTATTGCAGCGAGTTTGCCCTGGTGATGAGTTTTGAAGAGGGTGTGCGCATCGACAATGTAGCAGCGGTAAAAAAAATGTCGGTGTCGTTCGAAGAGCTGATGCAGCATCTGGTGATGTTCTACACCGAACAGATGCTGGTCAAGGGGATCTTTCACGCCGACCCGCATCCCGGCAACCTGCTGGTGACGGAACAGGGGCAACTGGTGTTTCTCGACTTCGGCATGGTCAGTCGGATTCCCCAGGCCATGCGTCAGGCGATGATCTACGCGGTCAAGGCCGCTTACGAGCGCGACTACGATCTGCTGGTCAGCGCCACGCGCCGCCTCGGCATCCTCACCGAAGAATCAGATCCACGTCACATGAGCGAGGTGGCCGAACGGTTGTTTGACATCTTCGACAGTGAACAACTTGATGCATCAAGCATGCAGGAACTGGCGTTCGGTGTGCTTGACGTGCTCCACGATCAGCCGTTCAAGCTGCCGCAGGATATTATTTACGTCATGCGCGTCAGCTCGCTGATTGAGGGCCTGGGGACTCAGTACGTCACAAACTTTAACGGCGTCAAAGACATCCTGCCGATCCTCAAAAACAACCTGCCGCGGGCTTTAGGTGAAAATTCTCTCGGCCTTGACAAGCTGATCAAGGAGGTCGCACAACTGCCTTTGACCCTGAGCCGGGCACGGCGGGTAACGGAACTCGCCGAACAAGGTGATCTGGTGGTGCGCATGGCCAATGCCGACCGTCAGTACCTGCTGCACCATCTGGCTAAGCTATTGCGCCGCCTGGCAATAATCATTTTCTGGCTGGCCGTCGCCTTCTACCTGCAACGCGCCCCGCAATCCTGGGCACAGAACGCATCGTGGATTGCTTTAGCCGTCGCCGGTCTGCTGACTTGGCGCGGTCTACGTTTGAAATAGGAAAACACTTATGCCTTCTGCGCCATCTGCCCCAGTCATCATGTGGTTCCGCCAGGATCTACGCCTGCATGACAACCCGGCCCTGCTCACAGCAACACGCCTCGGTCCGGTCATCCCCATTTATATTCTCGATGATGAACATGCCGCAGATCAGCGCATGGGCGCGGCCAGCCGCTGCTGGCTGCACCGCAGTCTGGACGCCCTCAATCAACAACTTGATGGCCACCTGCAACTGTTTCGGGGCCCGGCTGATACTCTTCTTGAACAACTGGTTCAGCACTATGACTGCCGGACCGTGACCTGGAACCGCTGCTATGAGCCATGGCGGATCAATCGCGACAGGATAATTAAAGAGAAACTGCAAGGGCTGGGCATCACCGTCCACAGTGACAACGGTTCACTGCTGTGGGAACCATGGCAGGTGCTGAAAAGAGACCAGACGCCCTATCAGATATTCACACCATTTTACCGCCACGCCCGCGACAGTGTGCCGGTCCGGTCCCCCCTGCCCCGACCTGCCGAAATCGCTCTGGCTGCGGTAACACCGTACAGCGCCTTGAAACTGGCGGACCTCGAATTGCGACCTAACCATCCATGGGCGGACAAAGTCCTCCACCACTGGCAACCGGGAGAAGCTGGCGCTCAGCAACGCTGGCAGACCTTTATGGAAGAAGAATTGCTCGGTTATGGTGAGGGGCGCGATTTACCAGCGCAGCCCCACGTCTCTCGTCTGTCACCGGCTATCCATTGGGGGGAGATTTCCGTGCATCAACTGTGGCATGACGCGCAAGCCATCGGCCACGAAGACGCCCTGGCGTTTCAACGTCAACTCGCTTGGCGGGAGTTTTCCGTTACCCAGCTATTCCACCATCCCGATATGGATCGGATCAATCTCGACCGTCGCTTCAACCTCTTCCCCTGGCACGATGATGCAGAGAAACTCAACCGCTGGCAGCAGGGGCTGACCGGCATTCCGTTTGTGGATGCCGGGATGCGCGAGCTATGGCAGACCGGCACCATGCACAACCGGGTGCGCATGGTGGTGGGATCATTTCTGGTGAAAAATCTCGGCATCCACTGGCACCATGGCGCCGCGTGGTTCTGGGACTGTCTGCTCGATGCTGATCTGGCCAACAACAGTGCTAGCTGGCAGTGGATTGCTGGCTGCGGAGCGGATGCCGCACCCTACTTCCGCATCTTCAATCCGGTCACCCAAGGCCAGAAGTTTGATCCCCACGGCGACTACACCCGCCACTTTGTGCCGGAACTGGCCAAGCTGCCGAACCGCTATCTGTTCTGCCCGTGGCAAGCTCCGAAGGGTTTGTTGCAGGAATGTGGGATTACGCTTGGTGGAACCTATCCTGAGCCGATGGTTGATATCAAAGTCTCACGCCAGCAGGCGTTGGATGCCTATGCGCATATGCGGCAGGCAACTTGAATGATTTTTTCACCACTGAGACACGGAGAAAACCTCATGGCAGACCTTTTTTCTTAGCCTCACGATAAAGGCCTCGATAACTTCGGATAAGATCTGAACATTCTCAAATCCATATTTGTAGGAGAGAATTTATTCGCGAATGTTTTTGGGGCTTTCTTTTGATTCTCCCAAAATAAATCTTGGCCTTTATCCGACTTGATCGTGAAGTCATCGTGAGGCGAAACGGGGTTGCCCTTCTCCATGTCTCCGAGCCTCCGTGTTAAAAACCACCAACTACAAAACCTCCCTCACCTCTTGAACCCACTCCGAAAATTCGCTATAACAGGGGCCGTTTCGAAACGCCCTAATCAAGGAGCCCTGTTTCACCATGATGATGTTTCTGTCCGCCCCGGCCAGCTTCCTGTTTTTCTACCTGGCCTGGCATTTCATCCGCCGCAAAGAATACCGCAACGGCATGGTCATGAGCCTCATTGCCGTGTTCCTTTTGGTGGTTACCGTCGCCTTCGGCGCTCTCGGTTATTTCTGGTCAACTCTGGACTATCAGGGACCGATCATCTGAGCCAGCCCTCTAAACCGGCAATTCAGCATAATCGCCGTTTTCGCTGTAGCACACCAGTTGCTGACTGACCACATCAGAACGGACATACAGTCCGGCATCCTCCACCTGCAGCACCTTCACCACCTTTTTAAACCGACTGCTGGCCGGCATTAAACCTTCAAACACATTGTGGAAGTTCAATAATCGCTGACGGTTAAACTGGCAATCGCGGCGCTCCGGATAAAGCGCCAGATAAAAGATCTCGCTCTCGACCAGATCCTGGAAAAAGTGGGAGCCGTAGGATAGCTCCGGCATCATGCCGCCGCTTTCAAAGGCCACTTCGCCAACAATGGTCATGTTGTTAATTTCGTTGAAGGCAATTGGCACGCCGAGACTCGGTGTTGATGTCCCCCAGCGTCCTGGTCCGAGCAGCATGGTTTTGTTGTCCTGTCGATCGGCAATGCGCTTGTTGAGGCGGCCAATAAGGCGGGCCACCTCAAATTTATCCGCATGGCCGAGACGGGCATATTCATCAGGCTCGACCCAGATAATCCAGCTCAATTGGTGGGCAACATTGCCACCCATAAAATTGCCCTCGTTACGAAAGATCACTTGCTCGTCATCGAGATCGGTCGGCAACTGACCCAGAGTCTGAATGCCCTTGGTCTGCAACGGACGGCACTGCACCACGCACAAACGGATGGTCTGCTGGGTATCAACACTGGCAGTAAATTCAATATCCACCGGATAATCGTAGGCATTTTCCAGTGTTTTCAAGGCGTTCTGCATCATGGCGCAAAAATCGGTCTGCGCCAGAAACCGCTCAAAGGTGAGCAGCCAGACATCCTCTTTTTGCCGGGTGCGACTGCGGATAAGGCTGCTGGTTTCAGTATCGCGCACACCATACAGAGACCATGGCATTTCAGGTAATGCCCCGGAAAGGCGCAGGGTAGACACTGTCTGCAGCGCGTTTTCCTCAACATTGAGCACATCGACATCACGCTGGGAAAACTTGCGCACGTCTTCCACGCCTTTGACCGGGCGCTTCATTGGCGCATCCAGAGCGACAATGCACGGATAGTCACCATCAACCCGATCGACGGCACGGGTTCCCAGACCGAGAACCAGGCGCAACATCCCGGCGGTGGGTTCCATGTCACGATCCCAGACAAAACTGTTGTACGACACGCCGACCCCGGCCAGTTCCGGAAAGTAATAGCGCTCATGGTAGCTGCCGGACACCCGCTGCACCAGCAACGCCATCTGCTCGTCGCTCTGATCGAGTCCGCGCTGCAGGCGATAGGCCAGCGCCTCTTCGCTCATGGCACTGGCAAAAATCCGCCGCACCGCATCCTCAAACATCTCCAGCCGCTCTTCCGGGGTACCCTGGTTGGTGCGGAAAAAACTATCGTATTTTCCGGCAAAGGCATTGCCGAAACCGTCTTCCAGTAAGGAACTGGAACGGACGATAATCGGGTATTGTCCAAAATATTCCAGCATGCGCCGGAACCCTTCGCGGATCGATTCAGGAAACACGCCCTGCATCATGCACTCGCGTAACGTCTCAGCAGCGGAAAAATAGCCATCAGTGTTTTTTTGCTCCATGAACAATTTCCACCAGCCATTGTGGACGATGTAGCTGTAGTAGACGTTGGAACCCACATAAAAGGAATCATGAGGTTCCAGAGCATCGCGCCAGGTAAACGACAATTCTTTACTGAGGATATGGTTAGCGAGCAACATACCGACGGCCTTGCCGCCGATAAAGCCGGTACCGATGATACGCGAACGAATGTTGATGAGATCAGACAAGGAGAAATAGCGTTCGGCGAGCGCCAGCACGCGTTCATCGCGGCCAATCATATGACGGCAAATATGACGAATCATGGTCAGTTGTTCGCGCGGTTCAGCCTGTTCGCGATCCAGGCGTTCGGCTTCGAGAAACAACTGATGCCAGTGATCGAGATAGCGGGTACCGTACCCCTCACGACGACCATGGGTACGTAGCAGCTTAGTTGCTTCCCAACTGTTGGTGATGGGAATGAAGCGGTCACCGTGTTTGCGATGCGGCAGGAACATGGTCGGCGAGTGGCGTTGCCAAACCTTGCGTGGGTGGACGTAGAAATGTCCATCGGCCTGGTAGACATCGACCAGCACCTGGGTGGTCTGACGGATGCGGTCGAGGGTTTCAAACGAGTGACTATGGCGGATCAGGGCAAAATAAGCCACGGTATCCAGCTCGAACAGATACGGGCAGGTGACCCAGAAAAAGTTGCCGACCATGTGGTCGGTGGTCCAGGCGGAAAGCAGTTCCGACAGGCAATCGAAAACGTAAAAAGCGCCGGTGCCTTCGTCGCGGAGGATTTCATGGATGCGGGTGGCGAAATGTTCAAAGCCCTGGCGTGGATCGATGGAGCACACCCGAATGTGGGGTGACGCCCCGAGCAGCGGCTCGTGCTCACCGAAGCGCATGTAGATCACCCGTCGATTCTCTTTGAGGGCATGGTCGACATAGGGTCCGATGAAATAGCGGTAGTCATCGATGCTGTCAACTTCCCACACCACGTTGTCGCCGATGCGGAGTCCGTCGAGAATCTGGTCGAGGCTGTCGTAGCCGGAGGTGACGCGTAATGCTGAATCCATTGAAATTCCTCTGTAGAGTAATTTGGTGTTTTGTGGTTTGCGGTGTTTGAACTGGTTGCTACAGCGAACCCTTTTCCGTTCTCAATGTTGGTGCCCACGTGACGTGGGCTTCCGCGCCCACACTCGGGTCCCTTTTGCGTCGACAAAAGGAACGCAAAATCGACTCCCAAGGGGTTGTCATAAATCAGCCTTCACGGAGTTGTTGCGGATCTTTTTCACGTCAGCGGCGTTATCGGTCGTCGCCATAGAACGACTATAGCTCCTCCCTCTGCCTTGCTGACGCAATAAATCTCACGCAACACCTCTCGTTCTTCTGATTCATAACAACCCCAATGCGCCCTTACGGGTTCCCTCACTCCATCCGCTTCCGCCGTGATGTCGGCAAAACTCGCTGACGCTCAAACAGTTGCCGACGATCATCACGGCTCCAGCTCCTTGCGTTCGGCGCTGCAGTACGGGAGAGCTTGGGGGCTCTATTCGTTTATCGCGGGCTGTTCAATTTTACTGCCCTTGGGGTGGGCAAAGCCCACTCCCTCTTTGCCAGGGTGCCAGCACAACTTGGTTGTTCAAGCTCCTGTTTTTTATCACCGTCAATGCCATCGCTGATGAAGCCCACGATTCGTTGACCTCAAGGGCAACGAGCCGAATCAGTGAAGCATAACGGAAAACGATTCATCCTATCTAAATCAAGAAATCACTGTGAATCCCTAGCCGGCTTTTGCATCCTTTTGGGCGGCTTGCCAAAAGGATGTCGCCTGCCGGGGCGAAACCCGGCGATCTTGACCTTGATTTTGTTCTTCTGTGGTCCACCATACGGAACAAATTGCTCCAGCGCACTTCAGCCGTTCTCGCTGTTGCTCCCCACATGACGTGGGCTCCCGGGCTTCGCGCTCTTCGAATTCCCTCACTTCAGTACGGGAGGGCTTCGCTAAGATACGAACATTTTCTTAATGCACAAATGGCTCCGATCCCTGCAGGAGGAATCGGAGCCAAAAGCATATCACGATTGATCAAAAATCAAATCAAGCCTAATGCCGACATTGATTTGGCCACTTTGATAAAACCGGCAATGTTGGCACCGTTAACATAGTTGCCCGGTGTGCCAAACTCATCAGCCGTTTCGTAGCACAGTTGATGAATGTTGCACATGATCTGCTGCAATCGCTCTTCGGTATATTCAAACGTCCATGAATCACGGCAGGCATTCTGTTGCATCTCCAGAGCACTGGTTGCTACGCCACCAGCGTTGGCCGCCTTACCCGGACCGTAGGCAATCCCGGCTTCGAGGAAAACCCGTACCCCTTCCGGCGTGGTCGGCATGTTGGCCCCTTCACCGACGGCAATACAGCCGTTTTTCACCAGCATGGTGGCATCCTTGCCGTTAATCTCATTCTGCGTGGCCGACGGCATAGCCACCTGGCAGGGCACTTCCCAGATATTACCCTTTTCAACGTACTTGGCGTCTTTGCGATAATTGAGGTAATCCTTGATACGACGCCGCTCGATCTCTTTGAGCTGCTGGATAATCTCCAGATCGAGACCGGCTTCATCATAGATGTAACCGCCGGAATCGGAACAGGCCACAACTTTGCCACCAAGTTGATGAATCTTTTCGATGGTGTAGATCGCCACGTTGCCGCTACCGGAGACGACACAGGTTTTGCCTTCCAGCGAATCACCACGCACCTTGAGCATCTCTTCAACAAAGAATGCCGCGCCATATCCGGTAGCCTCGGTACGCACCAACGAACCGCCCCAGTCGAGTCCCTTACCGGTCAACACACCCGCCTCCCAGCGGTTGGTGATCCGTTTATACTGACCAAACAGGTAACCGATCTCCCGACCGCCAACACCAATATCACCCGCCGGAACATCGGTATGCTCACCAATGTGGCGAGCCAGTTCCGTCATGAAACTCTGGCAGAAACGCATGATCTCAGCGTCAGATTTGCCCTTGGGATCAAAATCGGAGCCACCCTTACCACCGCCAATAGGCAGACCGGTCAAGGCGTTCTTGAAGATCTGTTCAAAACCAAGAAATTTAATAATACCGAGATACACCGAAGGGTGAAAACGCAGACCGCCTTTATACGGCCCCAAGGCACTGTTGAACTCAACACGGAAACCACGATTGATGTGAATCTGTCCGTTGTCATCCTGCCAGGGCACACGGAAGATAATCTGCCGTTCCGGTTCACAGATTCGCTCGATGATGCGCTGATCGCGAAACTCGGGATGTTTGACCATTACCGGGCCAAATGATTCGAGAACTTCACGCACGGCCTGGTGGAATTCAGTCTCACCGGGATTGCGCGACAACACTTCCTGATAGATGGGCTCAATTTTTTCGTCAAAGGTCGGGGTCATGGTTTTTCCTTCCAGAGGTGTTTAAAATTTAATCACATATGCAAAAACATCACTTTTCTTTATCTACAAAATCAATGCCAAACCCATAAACGCTGAAAAAACGCCCTTATGCACATTTTATAAACAGAAACCAACCAGCCCAACAAACACAAATAAGTACTTCATTGTGTAGTCTGAAAACACATTAACGCCTATTGCCGTAAAAAACGGCCTAACAGAAAAGAAACACGCCAGTGACACGCAGTTAATATTTCAGGCTAATGATACCGCCTTGCGTTTGTTAACCATTGTTCTCTGCCACTGAGTTCAACGAAGAGCTGGTGAAACACGCTGAGAAACACAACCCTCATTGCAATCCACAACAAGGAGAACCACATGATGCCACGACAGACCCGCGTTATCACTTTTCTGGTGATGACGCTCTTACTACTGACCACAATGGCTCAGACCGTCCTGGCGGCCAATGGACGCGTGGCCGGCCAGGTACAGGATTCTGTGAACGATATCAATTTGATGGGCGTGCTCGTCAGCGCGGACAATGGCCAGACCAAAACCGTAACTGACCGCGCCGGCAACTACAGCATCAACCTGGCAACCGGCGAGCACTCTCTGACCTTCAGCTATCTGGGCTACAGCAATGTCACCCGCCAGGTGACGGTTGCAGAAGGCAGCACCAGCAGCCTTGACGTCGATTTCGGTAGTGAAGGGATGCAGATGGATGAGATGGTGGTCAGCGGTCAGGCCGTTGGTCAGGCGCGTGCTCTTAACCAGCAGAAAAACGCCCCCAACCTGCAAAACATTGTCGCCTCGGACGCCATCGGCCGCTTCCCAGACCAGAATGCTGCCGAAGCGTTGAACCGCATCCCCGGCGTTTCCATTGAACGCGATATGGGCGAAGGCCGCTTTGTCATTGTCCGCGGTATCGATCCGCACCTGAACAGCGCCTCCATCGACGGCATCACCCTGGCTTCGGCTGAAGACGGCACCCGTGCGGTTCTGCTCGACGTCATCCCAACCAACGTTGCCGGCTCGCTGATCGTCACCAAAGCGCTAACCGCCGACATGCCGGCGGACAGCATCGGTGGCCACATTGAAATTGTTTCGCCCAGCGCTTATGACCGTAACGAGCGCACCATTCGCGGCTCCGTCGGCGGCAACTACAGCGACATCAGTGACGAGCTGACCGAAACCGGCGAACTGACCTTTGGCGACGTGTTCGGTGCCAACGACCAGTTTGGCGCTCTGTTCTCCGTCAGCTACGACAAGCGTGAGTTCGGTTCCGACGACGTCGAAGCCGACCCCTGGGAATTGAACGATGATAACGAGTGGGTCACCGAAGAACTGCAGTATCGTGAATACGATCTTACACGTGAGCGCCTCGGTTTTACCACCAACCTTGAATACAAGCCCAACGACAACAACAGCTACTTTTTGCGCGGCCTGTACAGCGAGTTTACCGACCACGAATACCGTCGCCGTAGCATTATCAAGGATATGATGATGCTGCCGGACACCTCGTCCACCGGCCTGATCGTGGGTGAAGATTACGAAGACGACGCGACGGAACTGTATCCGACCACCGAGCTGCAACTGAAAAACCGCGAAGAAACCCAAATGAACTGGGCGCTCTCCGTCGGCGGTGAAAACGAGGTCGACACCTGGACCATCGACTACAAAGCCGCGTACTCTTATGCCGAGCAGGACACACCGTTCGACAAACAGTACCTCTACGAGACCAGCGACCTCAACTACACTTACAGCGACGCCGATGGGGACACACCCAACATCACTGTAAACAGCGGCGACATGAACGACCTGAGCATCTACGAGCTCGACGCCATTGAGGACAGCGAACAACTGGTCGAAGAAGAAGCGTGGATCTTTGCGGCCAACGTCAAGAAAGAGCTCAACACCTCGTTTCAGTCGTATCTGAAAACCGGTATTCACGTCACCCTGCGCAATAAAACCAATGACCTGGAGATGACGGTTTACGAAGATGCCCCGGCAGCTCTGGCTACCCTTGAAGGGCTGACCACCGGTGGCCGTCACGAAAACACCGATCTTCCGCTCATCGATGATGACGTTGACGACCTGTTTGACAGCTTGAAAGATGATTTCGGCACCATCGAGTACGCTCTTGAGGACTCCGTTGCCGAAGACTACGAAACCGACGAGAATGTCTACGCCGGTTACATCATGGGCGAAGCCGATTTCGGCCGTTTCACCCTGCTGCCCGGTGTGCGCGTTGAGTACACCGACCTGGAATGCCGGGGCAACGCGTTTGATGAAGACACCGAAACCTACAGCGCACAGAAGAAAACCAACGACTACACCAACATCCTGCCCAGCCTGCACAGCAAGGTGCGTTTCAGCGACGACCTGATCCTGTATCTGGCCTGGACCAACACCATCTCCCGTCCGCAGTGGGACCAGATGTACTACGGCAAATTCACCGATGACGACGGCAACATCGAGATTGGCAACCCCGATCTCGATCCCTACGAAGCGATGAACTGGGATGCCACTCTGACTTACTACATGCCTGATTCTCTCGGCATGGCGTCCATCGGCGTGTTCTACAAAGACATCGACAACTTCATCTACGAGCAAACTGCGGACATGGGTGATTACGAGCTGACCACCTTCCGCAACGGCGACGAAGGGGAAGTCTACGGCATTGAGTTGGCCTACCAGCAAAAACTCAGCTTCCTGCCCGGTGCGCTCGATGGCTTCTCCATCGAGGGGAATCTGACTCTGTCCGACAGCGAAGTAGACGTCTTGCCCTCGGAAGAGGGCGGCGAAGGGCGCACCGTCGACATGATGCGTCACTCCGACACCGTCGGCAGCGTAGCGTTGTCCTACGAGAAATACGGCTTCTTTGTACGCCTCAGCGGAACCTACCGCAGCGAATACTTGGACGATTTGGGTGAAGAGAAATTTGAGGACCGCTACATCGACGATCACTTCCAGGTCGATCTGTCCACAGCCTATACCTTCATGGACAAGTACACCCTGTATGCCAACTTCATCAACCTGACCGACGAACCGCTTGATGCCTACTACGATCAGTCGGGCCGCAACAGCCAGTACGAAGAGTACGGCTGGTCGGCACGCTTCGGCCTCAAGTTCAACTTCTAGCCGCCTGTCGCATCAGCGACGTACGGTTGATTCAATACTGTCCCGACCCCTGCCAGCCAGGGGTCGGGTTGTTTTACAATGACAGGTAGACACGTGACTCTCTTTTCCCCCACACAAGACACAATCCACCGCTGGCTCGCCGGAGCTGTGCTGCTCCTGATGCTCGTATGCGGTCTGGCGACCTCGGCCGACGCCAAGCTGACCTTCCGTCAGAATAAACATCTGTATCAGGCGCAAAAAGCCCTGCAAGTCGGCGATGCACAGCAATGCGTCACCATGATCCACAGTTACACGACCGAGTATCCCGACGACATCCCGTACCCGTTTTACTCGCTGCTCGGCGCCTGCTACCACCAGCTAAATGACTACCCAAAAGCCGCCGAGGCCTTTGCCACGGCTCTGAAACTGCAACCGGACGATGCCCAACTGTCGATCAATCTGGCCACCTGCTATTACCTCGACGGCCATTACGATCAGGCCGGACGTCAATTTTCCCACAGCTACCAATTACAGCAGGCCAAAGACCCCCAACTGCTTTATCAGTCTGCCGTCGCCTTTATTCAGGGGGAACATTACCGCCAGGCCAAACAAAGCCTGACCAGCCTGATCAACAGTGGGGCAACAATTAAAGCCAACTGGTACGAATTGCTGCTCTCCTGCCACATTGAGCTCAAAGAGTGGCAGCAAGGCCAACAGCTTCTCGACCGCCTGCTGCAGCAACAGCCCGAGCACGAACCCTACTGGCGCCTCAAAGCCCAGATCGCCCTGCAGCAGGAAAAGTATAAACAGGCGGCATCCGCCCTCGAAGTCACCCTGCGTCTGCACGGCGACAACCGCGACGATCTGACGCAACTGGCCGGGCTTTACGGCTACCTGAGAGCACCGCTGCGCGCTGCCGACTTGCTCAAACGCGCCTACCAAGACACCCCAACCCCGGAAAACAGCCTGAAGATTGCCCGCCTTTATCATCAGGGCTATGCCTACGATGAGGCCCTGGCTGAAGTGGATGCGGCACTGCACCGCTCGCCGAAAAACAGCGAGCTGCACAGCCTCAAGGCGCAACTGCTCTACGACCGGGGCAGCTATCAACAACTTCTGGCGCTGTCACCGACGACAGCCCGCCCGCGGCAACACCTGCTGCAAGGCTATGCCGCCTGGCATCTGGGCCAATGGGAAACGGCCCGCACCCATTTTAAGCAGGCCCTTGGCGACCGACGTTTCCGGTCTCAGGCCCGCAACGCCCTGGATGTCCTTGATCTCCTCGCCCAGGCCGAACAGGAGAGTAACGCTGCAATCTAAAAACAACCGCTCATTTTTCTCAGGATGCAAACGGTCCTGATGCAGTCACACACGATGGAGTACCGATGATGAACACAGCATGGAAAACCCTGTGCCTGACCCTGGCCATCAGCACCCTGCCCCTGCAGGCTCTAGCTGCCGACCCGGCACAGATCCAACAACAAAGCACCGCCACCCTCAAACAGGAAGTCGCCACTCAGGACAAGGTGGAACAGTGGTCCGAACAACGTCAGGCCCTGGTCAACGACCTGCTTGACCAGAAGACCCAACTGGAATGGAACCGCTTTCAAACCAAGAAATATCGCCAATACGTTGATCACAAGCAGACCACCATTGCCGACCTTAAACGGCAAAAAGAACAGATGACCCTGCTGCGCAAAGAACTGGAACCATTTCTCGACAGCAGTGTGGAACAACTGCACAACGATGTCGCCAAGGACCTGCCGTTTCTTGACCAGGAACGCAGCGAACGTCTGGCATTTCTCGACCAGTCCCTTACCGACCCTGATCTGGCGCTGAGTGAAAAACTGCGCCGAGTCCTCGAAGCGTTGCAGGTGGAAGCCGACTACGGCAACAGTGTTGAAGTCACCGAACAAACCCTGTCTCTGGCCAGCGGCGACACCATGGTCCAGGTGCTGCGTCTGGGGCGTGTCGGCCTGTTTTACCTCAGTCCCAACGGCGACAAAGTCGGCCAGTGGGATGTGCAGGAGCGGGTGTGGAAACCATTGCCGGAAGAGTATCGCGACACCGTGCGCGTCACCATCGACATCATTGAACAGAAACGTGCCGCAGAACTGATTGATCTGCCGCTGCCCGAAGCGGTTCGTAGCACGGAGGGCGTGTAATGAAAACATTGAAAACTTTAGTCATTGCAGCTCTGCTGCTGGTTGCTCACAGCTCTTTTGCCGCCTCCTGGCAGGAGATCAGCGATTCTCTGACCACCATGAACCAGCAGGGGCTGTCCCGCGCGGCCATGATCGAACAGCTGATACATCAGGACGAAGCCGATCTAAAAAAGGCCCTCAGCCAACTGCGCAGCAAGGTAAAACAACAGAAACAACAGCTCAGCGTCGCCCAGCAAGATCTGGCTAAACTGAGCAAGGTCGAGCAGAAGCTCAATCAGGAACTGGCTGCCGAGCAGGAAGAGATTGAAGGGATTCAGGGCACGGTTCTCGGGGCCGCCAAACGGGTCAATGACCTTTTTGAGCACAGTCCGCTGGGTGCCGAGTTTGTCCAACAACGTCAGACCATTGATACCATCCTCGAGAAGAAAAACTTCCCCGGCATGGATGAGATTCGCGCCCTCACAGCCCTGTGTCGCGCCTATGCCACAGCCGGCAGCCAGGTCACTCTGGGCAATGGTGAATTTTTTGCCGAAGACGGCAATGTTGTTCGTGGCGAGATCGCCCGTATCGGTGCGCTGGGTGCCGTTTACCGAGACCGCGACAACGCCGGTTACCTGCAAGCCAACAGTGACGGACGTGAACTGGTAGCGGTCGCCGGTGAGATTCCCGGTCCAGCACTGAATGCCATTGATCGCTTTTTCAGTGGCGAGCACAGCCACCTGCCGTTGGACATCTCCGGTGGCGCGGTATTTCTGCAGATGACCCAGAGCAAAAGTTTCGGCGAATGGCTTGAATCAGGCGGTTTTCTGGTGTGGCCGATTCTGGCTATCGGCGTCATCGCTCTGCTGCTGGCCGCTGAGCGTCTGGCGTTCTTCCTGCGCATTCGCGCCAACTCCGACACCATCCTTCACCAGGTCACCCGTTATGTGGAGTTGGATCAGATCAAAGAGGGTGAGATGTTCTGCCGGGAGAAGAAAAACGCCCCCACCTGCCAGATCCTCGCCAGTTGCCTGAAGCAGATCGGCCAGACGCAGGAGGTTCTCGACAACGCCCTTGAAGAAGCCTTGATGAAACAGATGCCGCGCTTTGAGAAGTTTCTGCCCACCATGGCCATGTTTGCTGCCATTGCCCCACTGCTCGGCTTGCTCGGGACTGTTACCGGTATGATCAGCACCTTCCAGGTGATCACCGTGTTCGGCACCGGCGATCCAAAGATGATGTCCGGTGGCATCTCCGAGGCATTGATCACCACCCAAGTCGGTCTGGCCGTGGCCATCCCCATCATGCTGCTGCATCATCTGTTTGAGCGGCGCGTGGATGTGTTGATTGGCGACATGGAAGAAAAAGGCACGGCGTTCAAGATCACCCTGCTGAAAACCGGGCGTATCACGCCGCAACCGCAGGATAGCAACCATGAGTAACCTGCTTGGCGAAAGCCTTGACATGATCCGCCACGGCGGGCTGGTGATGTGGCCGCTGCTGGTCAGTTCGCTGGTGATGTGGCTGATGATCTTCTACAAAGGCCTGCTGTTTTTTCAGGCCCGCCGAGAAGAGGTCAGCCTCAAACAATGCCGTCAGGCGCTGATTGAACAACGCTACATCGGTGCTTTCTGGCAACAGAACATCCTGCGCCAGTTTATCTGGCTGCGCGAGCACCAGAGCCTGGATCGCGACCACCTGCTGCAGTTGCAGCAACGCCAGAGCAATGAAGTGGATCGTTTTATCGGCACGATTTTGGTGCTGGCCAGCGCCGCACCGTTGATGGGCCTGCTCGGTACGGTCAGCGGCATGATCACCACCTTTAATGTCATTTCCGTGTTCGGCACCGGCAATGCCCGCGCCATGGCCGCCGGGATCTCCGAGGCCCTGATCACCACCCAGGCCGGTCTGGTGGTCGCGGTGCCGGGGTTAATTCTCGGCGCCCTGCTCTACCGCCGCGCCGAACAGATGAAAGAGCGGATGCAGCGCTTCAGCCTGCGTCTGCTGCAACAAGGAGGGCTGTAATTATGGCTCGAGTCAGTCTCAGTCGCCGCCAGCGGCGCAAACCCGCAGAACTCAACATGTCGCCGTTGATCGACATGATTTTCATTCTGCTGATTTTCTTTGTCGTCACCACCTCGTTCGTCCGCGAAGCCGGGGTCGATGTGCAGCGCCCCATCGCCCAGACCGCTGAAACACGTGACAGCACCAACATGGTGCTGGCCATCACCGCCGACAATATCGTTGTCATCGAAGGCAAGCCCATTGATGTGCGCTCGGTGCAGTCCTATATGGAGCGTTTTCTGATGCAGAACCCCAACGGATCGGTGGTGTTGGCCGCAGATCGCAGCAGCCGCTCCGGCCTGGTGATCCAGGTGTTGGATGCCTGTCGTCTGGCCGGGGTGAAAAACCTCAGTGTTGCGGCGAAAAAAGGGGCCTGATATGGCAAAAAAGCGCCCCCTGCTCGTCACGGCCCTGGCCGCTGCCGTGGCCACTAATCTGGTGCTGTTTCTGTTGATTCCGCTGTTGTCGCAGATCGATGGCAACGCCGACGAAGAGACCACGCGCAGCGCCTTCACCTTTAACAACCTGCGTCAGGCACCGCCGCCTCCGCCCCCCGAGGAACAGCACAAGCAGCCGCCACCGCCCAAGGAGTTACCGAAAACACCACCGGCATTGCCGACGCGCAGTCAACAACCGCCACCCAAGGCACCGCCAATGCAGATGCCGCAACCGCAATTCGAAGCGGCGGTGAGCGACATGAAACTGGGCGGCATGGCCTTTAACCCGGTCAGTGCCCCGCAGAGCGAGTTTGACATCAGCCAGGTGGACACCATGCCGCAGGTGATCAGCCGCCGCGAACCGGTGTATCCATACAAGGCGCGCCAACAGAAAGTCAGCGGCGTGGTGATGGTGAAATTTCTCGTCGCCACCGATGGCTCGGTCCATCAGGCGTCGGTGGTGCAGGCCAACCCGCCCGGCGTGTTTGATGAAGCCGCCCTGCAAGCAGTGAGCAGTTGGCGCTTCAAGCCCGGCATGCTTGATCAGTCCGCCGTGGCCACCTGGATCACCGTGCCGATTCGTTTTGCCATCAATTAACCCTGAATTGAGAAAAATATTGAGGAGCTTGCAATGAATTCTGTGTTCACAACATTCACCCGCACCCTGAGCGTGGCCCTGCTGGTCACGACACTGGGGCTACCGGCGCTCGTCACCGCCGATGATGACGCCCCGTATCAACGCAACTGCGATACACCGATCATCCATCCGAAAAAGGTCACGGACATGACGCCTAACGACACCGATGACCCGGCCATCTGGATCAACCCGCACGACGCGGCCAAAAGTCTCATCGTCGGTACTGACAAGGATCGCAATGGCGGACTGTACGTATTTGACCTCAAAGGACACATGCTCAAAGACAAGACCGTTGCCCTGAAGCGGCCCAACAATGTTGACATTGAATACGGCCTGATGCTGGGCGGCAAGTCCGTGGATATTGCCGTGGCCACCGAGCGCCTGACCAGCAAGCTGCGCGTGTTCAGCCTGCCGGATATGACCGCCATCGACAACGGTGGCCTCGATATGTTTGTCGGCGAGCAGGGCGAAGATCAGCGCGCCCTGATGGGCATCTCCCTGTACAAACGACCCTCAGATGGGGCGATCTTCGCCATTGTCGGCCGAAAAAACGGCCCCTCCGGCAGCTATCTGTGGCAGTATCTGCTTCACGATGACGGCAGCGGCCAACTCAGCGCCACCCTGGTGCGCCGCTTCGGCACTTTCAGCGGCCTCAACGAAATCGAAGCCATTGCCTTAGATGATGCGCTGGGCTACATCTACTATTCCGACGAAGGGGTCGGTGTGCGCAAGTACTACGCTGATCCATCGCAGGGCAACAAAGAGCTGGCCTTGTTCGCGACCAAGGGGTTTGCCGGCGATCACGAAGGGATCTCCATCTATACCCAGCCCAACGGCCAGGGGTACATTCTGGTGTCGGACCAACAGGCCAACGAGTTTCACATCTTCCCGCGTCAGGGAACGACCGACGATCCTCATCACCACCCGCTGCTCAAGGTGGTGGAACTGGCCACCTGCGAAAGTGACGGCTCTGAGGCCACGTCGACACCCTTGGGCAAAAATTTCCCCCAAGGGATGTTTGTCGCCATGTCCGACAACTGCACCTTCCAGATCTACACCTGGGAGCAGATTGCCGGTGACGACCTGTAGCCAAACACGAAGACACGCTTGAATTCTTTTACCAAGCATTCATAGGATAGGACCATGATGATATCTCTGCATAAAAGTCATCGCCCGTTACGCGATGCCCTGATTGTTCTGACCTTTGCCACGCTACCCTGGCTCAGCGGCTGCAACAATCAGTGTGAACCGGAAACCAGCCACCATGCCTACACCCACAACGAGCAGCCTGCATATGCCACTGTGGAATCTGAAACCGCACCTTCCACAGCTGCGCAACCTCAACGGATGGAAGCAGCCCCAACGTCCCACGCTAAAAATGTTATTCTGTTGATTGGCGACGGCATGGGCTTCAACCATCTGCGCGCCGGCAGCCTCTACCGCACAGGCGAAACCAACGCGCCGCCTTACCGTGATTTTGATATCAAAATGGCCATGAGCACCTATCTCAATGGTGGCAACTACGATGGTGATCAGGTTTGGAGCGGCTTCGCCAACGTCAAGGAAGGGGCCACAGATTCTGCGGCCGCAGCTACCGCTCTGGCCTGCGGCACCAAAACCTACAGGGCTGGCCTGGGTGTGGATTGCCAACGTCAGCCTGTGGATAACATTGTGGAAATCGCTGAAAAGCAGGGGAAATCCACCGGAATTGTCACCAGTGTGCCGTTGAGCCACGCCACCCCGGCCGGTTTTGTTGTGCATAACGTCAGCCGTCGTAACTACGAAGAGATCGCCCGTGAGATGATCCTCGACAGTGGTGTCGACGTACTGATGGGCGGCGGCCATCCGTGGTACGACAACGATGGCCAACTGCTGGCAACACCGGAAAGTTACCAGTATGTCGGCGGCGAAAAACTGTGGCACCAACTGCAGGAAGCGGCGGTTGGTGGCGATGCCGATGGTGACGGCATTAACGACCACTGGACGCTGATTGAAAGCCGCAACGAATTTCAAAACCTGGCGAAAGGCTCCACGCCCAAGCGTCTGCTCGGCGTACCGCGCATCGCCAAAACCCTGCAACAGGAGCGCAAACTCGAAGGCGATGGCGATTACGGCAGCCACGTGACCACAGAAACAGTTAAACCCTACACCGTACCGCTGATCACCACGGTTCCAACCCTGGTCGAAATGAGTCAGGCCGCCCTCAACGTGCTCGACAACAACGAACAAGGCTTCTTCTTGATGATCGAAGGCGGTGCCATCGACTGGGCCAGTCACGATAACCAGTCCGACCGGCTCATCGAAGAACAGGTCGACTTCGACCGCACCGTCGCCGCCGTCTGCGACTGGGTAGAGCAACACAGCTCCTGGCAGGATACCCTGGTTCTGGTCACCGCCGATCACGAATGCGGCTACCTCACCGGCCCAGACTCCGACCCGCGCTGGAACCCGGTCACCAATAACGGTGCCGGAAAACTGCCCGGCCTCGAATGGCATCACACCAGCCACACCAACTCGCTGGTGCCGCTGTTCGCACGCGGCCCCCATGCCGAGCAACTGGCGCAACGGGCGACCAACGACGACCCGGTGCGTGGCCCGTATGCGGATAACACCGATCTGTATCCGGTAATGCAATCCGTGCTGGAGAAGTAATCGCTACAGGATAAAACATCAAGCGGCCGATGCAGTGCATTGCATCGGCCGTATTTAAGTTCACCGTGATATCCCTTTCCGGCAGCGCGAAACAGGAGCATCATGGCTCATTGCAATAGCTGTTGTAATGCTGAGTGTTGACGTGGCCATTGCTGTCGATGTCGCTGAAGCGAACCGCAAGCTCCAGGCAATACGGGGTGCTGGTCATTTAGTTTTCCTTTCCCTGATTCCAGGCAGCCAGTGCCAAGACCGCATTATGCCCACCAAAGCCAAAGCCGTTGGATAAAGCCCTGGTGACCGGTTGCGGTCGGGCAACCAGCGGCACGTAATCGAGATCGCATTCGGGATCGGGCTGGTGGAGATTCAGCGTCGGCGGGATCAGGTTGTGATTGAGGCTCTGGATCACGGCAACGACTTCAATGCCACCCGCCGCGCCGAGCAGATGGCCGGTAGCGGACTTGGTGGAGCTTACCGCGACCTGCGGATGCTCTTTGCCCATCAGTTGCTTGATGGCGCGCGTTTCGACGCGGTCGCCTATGGGCGTACCGGTGCCGTGGGCGTTGATGTAATCCACCTGCTCAGGTTGCCAACCTGCCATGGTCAAAGCCTGACGCATGGCAGACAGCGCACCACGCCCGTCAGGATGTGGTGCCGTGAGATGGTAGGCATCGCAACTTGAACCGTAGCCGCACACCTCCGCATAGATGGTGGCGCCACGCGCCAGTGCCTGCTCCAGCTCTTCGAGAACAAGAATTCCTGCCCCCTCGCCCATGACAAAACCGTCACGCCGCTGATCAAACGGCGCGCAGGCTTCCTGCGGCACGTCGTTGCGGGTCGACATGGCTTTCATACTGCAAAATCCGGCCATGGCCAGAGGCGTCAGCGGCGCTTCACTGCCACCGGCGATCATCCGGTCGGCGCGACCCGCTGCAATGGCCAGACAGGCTTCGCCGATGGCATGGTTGCCGGTGGCACAGGCACTGACCAATCCCAGGCACGGCCCCTGGGCACCAAACTCCATGGCCACCAATCCGGCAGCCATGTTGGGAATCATCATCGGAATAAAATAGGGGCTGGTGCGCTTGCGGCCACTGGTCACCAGGGTTTCGCAGGTGCGGTTGAGGGTTTCAATGCCGCCGATGCCTGAGCCGATATAGACGCCGGTGCGTGCGGCATTGTCTTCATCCACCACCAACCCGGCATCGCTGACCGCCTGATGCGCGGCATCGACGGCAAACAACAAAGAGCGATCCCAGTCACGTGTCTCGCTGCGTTCGAGCAAGGTGGGATGATACGCCGTGATTTGCGCGGCAATGCGTGTGGAAAAAGCCGCCAGACTTTCATCGTCCAAGGCACGAATGCCACCCTTCCCGGCCACCAGACCGGACCAAAACTCCTCCACTCCTTGCCCGAGGGCTGAAACCACGCCCATGCCTGTGACGACCACCCGTCGTAATTGTGTCATTTTTGATCTCCTCCACACAAAAAGACCGATCGGTCTCTTTGTTGGCAAAAAAAATTACCTGGGCCGCAAACTCTCCAGGTAGCCATCCAGTTGCGCCACAACCTGCTCCGCCGGATATAAAGAATCGTGGAGCTTAGCCAGAAAAATACTGCCTTCGGCAGCCGCCAGCACAAAGCTGGCCACCTGTTCAACATCACAATCGGCGCGAAACTCGCCGGCAGCCATGCCCCCTTCAAGGAGTGAAATAACCAGCGTTCGCAGCCGCTGCATGGCGTGAACAGCCGCCTGTTTGAGCGGCGGATAGGAATCGTCGGCCTCAATGGACGCATTGAGGATCGGACAACCACCGCGCAGCGGCTCATCCTGGCTGACAGCCAGCCCAACCCGATACAGCGCCCGCAGCTTGGCGGTCCATGTTGTCTGACGCACGACCTGATCGTGAAACCAGTCTGCCATCAGGCCAACGTTGTAATGGAACACCTCCAGCGCCAAATCTTCCTTGCTGGCAAAATGATTATACAAACCGCCCTTTTTCAAGCCGGTGGCCTGCATAATTTCAGATAAGGTTGTGCTGTAATACCCTTTGGTATTAAACAGCCCGGAAGTCTGCCGCAAAATGCGCTGTCGTGTCTCGTCACCTTTTCCCATAGGGGCCATTTAAGACCAATCGGTCTTTTTTGTCAAAAAGTTATTTCCTGATGAACGGTGAACGTGACTTGGAGGCATTGCCACACTAGCAAGATGAACTGAAAAAGGTCTGCTTAAAGGAAGGTTTGGTAATGAAGGCAGAGGTCACTCGTAATAGTGTTTTTCCGGCAATTCAATGCTGAAGTAATCGCCACCGATGCGAGTCATATCCACCAGGCTCTCGCCAACGGAGGCCCAGAACCCTTCTGCCGTGGAGTGCTCGCCACTCAAGGCGGACATGGGGATGGTTTCAGGATCATGAGTGGTGACAACCACCAATCCTTGAACAATTTTATGGTCAAACGTGATCGTGACAACGTGGTAATAGCGTCCGGACCGCCATCGAACGTCACGGACTTTAAACCGGTAACCTTCAGCGAAGAATCCACCACCCTGCGCTTTTTTGCGGTCCATGACCAAGGCGGCAACGGTATGATTAGGCGGGATGCAAGAGTTCTCGCCAATCGCGCTGTAAATTTCATCAGAGTGACTTCGCCCCTGATTGACGATGGCCACATTGCCATGCCCTTGCTGAACCACAACCGCTGTCGAAGGGACCGATCCGGGCATTCGGGCGTAGATGCGATGGCGTTCGAGACAGTTGAGATACGTTGCCTCGTAGCTTTCAAAGAGACGATTGTAATAGCGATAAAAGGTCAGGTAGCCTGTAGCTGAGGCAAGATTGCCGGGAGCGTTCAAAGGTCGTCCGGTCTGGTCATTGAGAATTTGCCCGGTGGAATTGAATGCCTCGTCCAACGCGCTTTGTCCCAACAGAGCAAAATCGCGATTCGCCGGAATCTCCAGTTCTTCAAGAAGTTCGAAAACCGTTCCCTTGGGGATATCGACGAGAGAATCAGCCCACGCAAGCGGGACGATGAACAGTTGGAGGGCCAGAAGCCCCAGTCCGAATATTTTAACCATGCCCCTCTCCTCCCACAAAAAAGCAGACAGTCGTGGCAACCCCATAGCAACCTCATTCTTCTGCTGGTTGAACTGGAGGAGCCAACTGAACCCGGTAGTCCTCAACAGCCAGAACAATGCCCCCTTCATTTGGAGGAACAGACCGAAGAGTGAGCAGCAACGGATTGCCATCGTATTGCCCCTGCCGATAAATTTCGCCAATCAGGTAAAGCGTGTCTTGATACAGAACCTGGCTGCCGACAAAAGCCTGGCAGACAATGCTGTCGCTGAGGTGAAGCAGGAGCGGTTCCTCCGTTGACAATTCGGACTGATCTATCCGCACCAGCGGGATCACCGCCTCGTTCTCCTTACCGAACAACGACATGTTCGTACAGCGGCAAGTCGTGTCACGATAACCCTCCTTATGAAAAATCATAGTCCGACTGACCGGCCAACCTGCACCGGGAGCGGGTAATTGGTACACGGTTCCGGAGGTCAGTGCCGGATAATTGAAGCGACCGTCGTCTTCCGTCCGCAACGATTGTGGCGTCCAGCCTTCAGCAGCCGGATCAGCTTGCTCATTGATTGAAGCACCGCCTAAGGGCACTCCGCTGATACTATCCACCAGAGTTCCCGAGAACGCAGGAATGTCGGTTCTGCTGCGGGGAATACAGCCGCTCAAAAGCAGCACAACAAGCAAAAAGAGGAGACTGTTACGCATCGTCGACCTCTATTCAGGCTCAGGAGGCTGATTGAGTTGGGATAAACGCTCAGCAGCTTCGTTACTGTATTCTCTGTCCGCAGCCTTAACCTGCTTGAAATATTTTGCGGCTTTCTCCTGTTGACCATCGAGCTGGTAAGAGCGGCCAATCAGGTATTTCAGATCACAAAATCCCGCCGGATACCTGTCCGCCAAATCAAGGCAGATACTGTCTTCGTGCATTCCGACAGGATTGTCTTTGTACTGATGAAAACAACGATCATGATCAGCACTCTCCGGTGATTGCATGGCAAAAGCTGCCGTCGCCCACAACAGGAGAAGACAAACACTAACTGGTAGCTTCATAAATTTTCCCTTCAATTTTTACTGACTCTCGCCAAGGGCAGACAGCAAATCGTCATACATGGCGCTATGATCTACAAAGCACGCAACTTGTGGACGCTCTTCCGCAAGATTATTAACACTAATAGAATGATTCACACCGACAAAATAATCGGTTACCCGGTTATTGTTGTCCTCATCAGTCACGGTGATAACAAAAGCACCGCCAGAGGCTCCTGGATATGCGACACAGTCGGTATTAACCAGCCAGCGGTCTCCTCTTCCTGTCATGCGGCAGTCTTGATCGTAGGTGAGGTTGTTACCGCCATTCCCCTTGCCGGAACGGCATTATAACCGGCGTAAGTAATCGAATAAGGATTCATCGTGTAATAATCCGTATCCATGACCTCGTCGTAAGCATAATCTGCAATCAATAACGGTTTGATCAGGCTATTGGCAATTGGCCGGTCGAGCTTCAAGATCGCATAATCGTCTTCGGCATTGATTTTATACGGCGTAAGTGCTCGCTGGATCATGGTGCCATTTCTCTTGGTAAATTCTATCGTGATCTGAGCGGTTTCGGCTTCGTCCCCATGAAAACAATGTGCTGCAGTTGTCACAATAACGGAATTCGCCCTCTCATTATGGACAACGACATTGCCCGTTCCGCGCAACGTACCGTTAATCATCAGCTTGCCGTAGGTTTCCAGAAACTCTGGCGAATCAGCACCATAGATCTGGCGAGTATCCGTCTCCTGTTTGACTTTGCTGGCGAGTTTAATGATTTCTTCCCGATCCAAAATGGGATTGAGATCGTGGATACGGGCAATGTCCTCACTGTTGGCGTAACCCTGTGTAGCACTCAATACAACAATGACGACCAAAATTTTTAGATAGCGGGCCATATCAATCACGTTATCCTCAATGCATTCGTAAAAGTCGGCGGCAGCGCAAGATCACTCCTCTTGGAGGACACCATCCACATAGCACTCTTGTGAGGCAATGCTCCCATCCTGATTGTAACGGATCATTGTACCATGCACCAAGTCGTTACGGGAAGGCACCTCAAACTCCAAACCACCGGTTTCATAATAGAATTTACTCAACCCATCATAGAGACCGTGCCGATAGGAGATTTCACTTTTTAACGCACCAGAGTCATAATATTCCTTGGTAATCCCATGGGGACGCCCGTCAACGCACACCAGTTCCTGCAACAAAACACCTGAATCGGAATAACTTTCAACCACACCATCAATCTTCTCACGGCTGTGTTTGTCATACAGGGTTTCATGAAGTTCGACCACATCGTCAGAATCATAAATTGCTTGCGGCTCACGGGACATCACCGCAAAGCCTGGAACAGACAAACTAAGGAGCAAAATAAAAAGCACAGATCGTCGCATCGCTTCAATCCTTTCCAGGTCTCAGAGGTAGACCGTACCATCGGCCATATCAAAAGAATCGAGTCATTGGAAATTTTTTCAAATATCTCTAAAAAAATACGATACATAAAAAAGAAGACCAATGCATCTGTTCACATTGGCCTTCTCACTTCTCTAATATTTTCAAAGCTATACAGTGTTATCGGTTCACTAATGACATCATCTCTCCCGGATAACGGGTGCCACTAGCCGCCCCTTTAGGCAGAAGCATTTCCAGCTCAGCCAAATCTTCCGCTGTCAACACCACAGACAACGCCCCAAGGTTTTCTTCGAGGTAACGGCGCCGCTTGGTGCCGGGAATCGGCACAACATCATCGCCCTGGGCCAACACCCAGGCCAGGGCCAGTTGACTGGGTGTCACTCCTTTGGTCTCAGCCATGGCTTTAACGGCATCGACCAGTTGCAAGTTTTTGTTGAAATTCTCACCCTGGAAACGTGGCGACATGGCGCGATAGTCGCCTTCGGGAAAATTATCAATGGAGCGGATCTGGCCGGAGAGAAATCCGCGCCCCAGCGGGCTGTACGGCACCAGGCCGATGCCCAACTCACGCAAAGTCGGTAAAACGTCATCCTCAATATCGCGACTCCACAGGGAATATTCGGTTTGCAACGCGCTGATGGAGTGAACGGCATGAGCGCGACGCACAGTATCAGCTGCTGCTTCGGATAAACCTAGAAAGCGCACTTTGCCTGCGGTGACCAGTTCAGCCATAGCACCAACGGTTTCTTCAATGGGCACGTCACTATCAACGCGGTGCTGGTAATAGAGATCGATATGGTCGACACCGAGGCGTTGCAGCGAGGCGTCACAGGCTGTGTGGACATAGTCGGGTCGGCCGCAGATGCCGCGATGGTTGGGATCGTCACTGCGGATAATGCCGAATTTGGTGGCGAGGATAATCTTATCACGATGCGCTTTGAGCACCTTGCCCACTAACTGCTCATTGGTAAATGGTCCATACATATCAGCGGTGTCAAACAACGTGACCCCCAGCTCAACCGCCCGCTGTAGTGTGGCGATGGATTCTTCGTCGTCACGATTGCCATAAAAATCGGACATTCCCATACAACCGAGGCCTAAGGCGGAAACTTCTAATCCCTGAGTTCCTAACTGTCGTGTCAACATGTCACTTCTCCTGTGTACTTCGGGTGAAACAAGTCATCGTGGTCACGATGGCAGCGTCTTGATGGGCAAATCATTCGTTCTGCGGCAAACACAACCACTAAGTGGATTAATATTTAGCATCCTGAATAAGTTGCGTCAAGTCAGTGTTCGACGATTATTTTCCCAATATGATAGTATGGTGTTCAATATCGTTTGATTTCAGTGTGTTCCGCATGACTCTTATACAAATCAAACAAAACACGCCTTTCATAATAATGACGCGATAGTTAGACCCCACTCCGCACCGGGGACGCTGTCGCAGCCGGAAAGGAACGTTTTATGAAACAGCATCCCTGTTATGCCGCCATTGATGTGGGTTCCAATGCCGTTCGTCTGCTGATTGCCCGCATTAAGGAAGGTGATCATCCCGTCGCTGAAAAAGAACTGCTGCTGCGTGTGCCGTTGCGCCTTGGCAGTGATGTTTTCACCCTCAATCGTCTCAGTGATGAAAGTGCCCGCTGCCTGACTCAGACGTTGCATGCGTTTTCCAACCTGATTTCGGTGTTTCAACCTCTTGATATCAAAGCCTGTGCCACCAGCGCCATGCGCGAAGCGGATAACGGTCTTGATGTGGTGGAGCAGATTCGCCAGCAATGCGGCATTGAACTGGAAATTATCAATGGCAAAAAAGAGGCGGAACTGATCTTTGCCAACCGCCCGGACCGACTGCTGCCCCACGGCTGCGAATCCTTTCTGTATATTGATGTCGGCGGCGGCAGCACAGAATTGAACCTCTATACCGATGGCGAACTGGAGGTCAATGAATCGTTTCGCCTCGGCACGGTGCGGCTGCTGGAAAATGCAGTGGATAAATCGGAGTGGGGCCGCATGCAGGACTGGATTGAAGAACATGTTCAGCAAAAACAAGTTTTGGGTATCGGCAGTGGCGGCAACATCGGCCGGCTGCATCGCTTGGCCAAGCGCTCCGAACAACAGGCCATGAGTCGCGATCAGTTGAAAAAGGTCTACCAGAAGCTTAAAGTCTTGGATGAAAGTGAACGCGTCACGCGCTTCAAACTCAAGCCCAGCCGGGCCGATGTGATTGTCCCGGCCGCCAAAATTTATCTGTCTGCCATGAAATGGGCCGGGATTGAAAAAATCTTCGTCCCAAAATTTGGCTTGGCCGACGGCATTATTCTCGAACTGCACCGCCGCCAACAGGAAAATGGTCACGATGATCTATTGCGTAATCAAACCAGTTTGCTACACTGAACGCTGTCGTTAAAAACCATTTAGTCTTATTAATTCACACCAATGCTAAGGAGGATGTATGACATCGCAACAAGGCGTGTATAAATGTGAAGTTTGTGGCAACATTGTTGAAGTTCTGCACACGGGGGCCGGCGCTCTGGTCTGCTGCGGCAGCGACATGGAACTGCTTGATGCCAATACCACTGATGCAGCACAGGAAAAACACGTACCGGTCATCGAAAAAACCGACACCGGTTACACCATTACTGTCGGCAGTGTTGAACATCCCATGACCGATGAGCATTACATTGAGTGGATTGAGCTGATTGCCGACGGCAAGAGCTATCGCGCGTTCCTCAACCCCGGTGACAAGCCGCAAGCCACATTCTGCGTCTCTGCAGAAAAAATTACCGCCCGCGAATATTGCAACCTGCACGGTCTGTGGAAAGCGGAAGCCTGATCTCTTTTCAGGCACCTTTGCTCTAACAAACAAGGCGAAGTTCGCACCTGCGAGCTTCGCCTTGTTACTTTCAACTCAGAACTCAGCACTTTCCACTATCATTTCAATACATCTGCTCGTGATAAGCGGGAATTTCCTCAAACCAACGCGTATTTTGCCTCCCCCGCTCCAATGCCTGACGCGCCGTGTCAAGCAACGCCTGGCGGTCCTTTGGATAACTGCCGGCCAGATTGAGAAAGTTGGACACATGGTTGGAGCGCAGAATCGTGCGCTGCGGATGCAGGTGTTCGAGCATCTCGACGGCTTCCTGAAGAATTTCACCATAGCTGAGCGGTTCAATACTGCGATAAAAGGCCTCATTGTGACGATGAAACATGGTCAGCAATGAGAAGTATTCCGGCGACACGGCATTGACCCACGCGGCGGTGGCGACAGCATGTTCATGGCTGCGTTGGCGTCCGGCAAGACCGAGAATCGCCGTGACCGACAGCTTCATTCCGGCCTGACGTGCCTTGAGCGCCTGGTCTCGCATGGTCTCGGCATCATAGCCTTTATTCGCCAACCGCAATGTTTCATCATCACCACTTTCCAGACCAAAATAGAGAATACGCAACTTCTTGCTGCGCAGTTGCCGCAACTCCTCGGGTGACTTACTCACCAAACTTTTGGGTGAGGCATAACTGGAAACGCGGGTCAGTGCGGGTAATTCCCGCTGTAACAGATCGAGAACCTCGATCAATCCGTCAAAGGGATAGATCAGGGCATCGCCGTCAGCGAGAAACACCCGCTGGACCGTTTGACGCATCTCCAGTGGCAAACAGCGAAGGTCATCGGCCAGTTCATCGACAGACCGAATACGAAACTGTTTCATTTTATACATGCCGCAAAAGCGACACTGATTCTGACTGCAGCCGATGGTCGCCTGCAAGATCAATGACCGCCCTTCAGAGGGTGGCCGAAACAATGGTTCTTCATAATCGAGAAAATAATACATGCACCATTCTCCTTAAAATCAGAGAGATATCTAACATTTGGTCAATAACGAGCCGAAAAAAAGAATAACGACTCAGTTTTGCTACAGTTTCAGGAGATGCTATACTCAAATTAAAATCACCGGAGGCTGCCACCACACCATGACCACCTATGCCAAATTCAAAAAGATGTGCCGTAAGATCACAGCGCTGCAGGTAACCATTGTTTACCTGGTCACAAGCACGCTGTGGATCTATGGTTCCAATTGGCTGATGGACAACTGTTGCCTCCCCAGCATCCCCTGTCTTAAAGATATCCGCGATGGCGTATTCATCTTGGTCAGTGGTGCGATACTCTACCTGGTCGCTTCACGTTTTCTCATCACATTTTTATATTCCGAAAAGCAACTGCATCAGAGCCAACACCGCTTTCGGGCATTGTATGAAAACCTGACGCAGGGTGTTATCTATGTGGCCGCCGATGGCCATGTCGTTTCTGCCAACCCGGCTGCAGAAGAGATCACCGGCATGCCCTTGGAACAACTCATCAGCATGTCGATCCGCTCCCTGAAAGGTAAACTATTCAGTGAAGACGGCAGTGAATTCCCCTGGCGGCAGTATCCGGGAATCGTCGCCTTGAATCGCGGTGAAGTCGTTAAAGACGTGATCATGGGCTTTACCCATCCACGACACAGACGACAATGCTGGATTCGTGTCGATGCGGTCCCTCAGTTTTTCAGCGGCAGAAACCGTCCCGACGAAGTTTTTATAAGCATTGAAGATATCACGGAGTTTCACCGCGCCCAGAAAAAAATCGAACAATTGGCGTATTACGACGCCCTGACCGGCCTTCCCAACCGGCGGCTGTTTATGGACCGGATCAACCAAACGGTCAAACGTGCTGAACGGGATAACGACCATCTGGCACTGCTGTTTATCGACCTGGATAAGTTCAAGTCCGTCAATGATCGTTTTGGCCATTCCGGAGGGGATGATTATCTGTGTGAGGTCGCAACACGGCTGGAAAGCGCAGTCCGCAAAAGCGACACCGTCGCCCGGCTGAGCGGTGATGAGTTTGTTGTCCTGCTGTCCACGGTTCATAACGGCAATGATGGTGAACTGATGGCCAAAAAGTTATTTGAACAGCTCCAACCAACCGTTGAGATTGACGGCCATGACGTGTCGATCAATGCCAGCATCGGCATTGCCTGCTACCCGCAAGATGCGACAACCGCAGAGGGCCTGTTGCAATGCGCCGACACCGCCATGTACCGCGCCAAACACCAAGGCAAAAACAATTTCTGCAGTTTTACGCCCAAAGTACAATAATCCTCAACAGTACGCCGCCTTCAATCCTTCCACAGGGTGAGCTTCTCACCCATCACGCGTCTGGTCGCGACCAATCACGCTGCCGACAGTGTCCATCAATTACATCGAGATAACGACGCGCTTCATTGACGAGCCCCTGATCGTGGCTGACGTCGAGAACAGAGAGAAAATATTGATGAGCACTGGGATGACAGTTTTCCTTGTTGAGCAAGGCAATGCCAGCTCCCAGGTAGGCCTGATCAAGCTGGTCATCGCTGGGACGGTCACTGATAAAACGGCGATACAGAGTCAGTGCCGCATCAAAGTGCTTTTCCGCCATAAGATATTGCCCCATCTCCAGCACATGATAGGAGGGGATGGTTCGACGTAACTCACGCTGGTTCAGGCCAAAAAACACGCCACAGGCATCGTCCATTTTATCGTGGTCAATCAGGCAGTTAATCCGGTCAGCCGCACTGGCTTCCGGATTCTCGCAGGGGGAAACCTTTTTGTGAAACCGCTTGCCGTGACGCAAGCCCGGCCAGTGGTCAATGGCATAAGCCACACCACCACCGGCAATAAAACCACCGATATGCGCACCGTGGGCCACACCGGAACCACTGTGGACAAATAAAAACGGTAGCACATTGTCGATCACCAGAAACACACCGAGAACCAGCCGCGCCGGAAGCAGGATGGTGGTCATGATAAACGGAAACAAGAAAATAAAGGTTTTCACCTTATTGCGTGGGAACCAGATGAAGTAGCAGCCAAGAATACCGGAGATCGCCCCGGAGGCACCAATCAATGGTGTATAGGAGTCCAAAGTAAACAGGGCAAAAAAAACCGTGGCCATGACCCCGGTAAACAGATAGAGCACCAGATACAGCCACGGGCCGAGGCGGTATTCAACATTATCGCCAAAAATCCACAAAAACAGCATATTGCCCGCCAGATGCAGCAGACCGGCATGAAGAAACAGGGAAAAAAACAGATCGTCAAGCCGCGGAGCCGCCGGTTTGAACCCATGCTGAAACACAAACAGGTCATAGGCGCTAATACGCTCGGCCACCTGTTGTGCCTGGCTGAGACTCTGCACACCGAGATGGTGGAGGTATTCGATCAAGGCCGGATTGTACGGGTCAGCCTTCATACCGGAAAGCGGCAGAGTGATCAGGGCAAAAATCATGATATTGGCGGCTATCAACGACAGGTTGACATACGCCCGACCGGGTGGATTGGGAAGATCACCAACAGGGATGAACATGAACGACCTTTCAACGCAACCCTCTCGGCTGCGCCTCGGCAAGTGATTGATTTTTACGGGTTAAACCGCTATGCTCAGCGCCGGAGTACCCTAACTCCACTTGAGTATACACCAACGGACAATGACAGAACAGTCCGAGCCCGCCAACGGCGACGGGCGCGGGACAGATAGACCACTTAGCCGGTAAATAGAGGCAGCGGTGAACTTACTTTACGTTTTGGATCTCATCGGTACGGCGGCTTTCGCCGCGTCTGGTGCCCTGGCCGGGGTGCGACGCAACATGGACATGCTCGGCGTGCTGGTACTCGGCCTGGTGACAGCCATTGGCGGTGGTACCCTGCGCGACATCCTGCTCGGCGACACCCCACCGTTCTGTCTCAAAGACGAAACCTATCTTTATATCTCCATTGCCATTGCTCTGCTGACGTTTTTCGGCCATCACGTTCTCGATCGCTACAGCAACCCTTTGCTGTTTTTCGATGCCATCGGCCTGGGGACCTTTGTTGTCATCGGTACCGGCAAAGCCTTGGATTTTCACACCGGGTTCATCGGTGCCGTGACCATGGGCGTCATGACGGCCACAGCAGGGGGAGTGATTCGCGACATGCTGTCGAGCCAGGTTCCGCTGATCCTGCAAAAAGAGATCTACGCCTCTGCCTGTATTGTCGGTGGTGTGCTGTTTTACATTCTCGACCGCATGGGCTGGTCGCGACCCTCGGTCATGCTGATTGCCGCCGGTGTGGTGGTCGGCCTGCGACTGCTGGCCATCCGCCACAACTGGGCCTTGCCCACCGCACCACCGAAAACCTATCCGACCAAGGAGAAATGACATGCACCACATCACCCTGCAAGGAGAATCCCAACCGATTGCCGTGGGCAAAATTGTCTGTCTGGCACGCAACTATGTTGCTCATGCCAAGGAACTCGGCAATGAAGTGCCCAGTGATCCGGTGCTGTTCATCAAGCCGACCACCAGTATGATCAACGACGGCGAAACCATGGTCATCCCCGGCTATTCCGACGACTGCCACCACGAGGTGGAACTGGCCGTGCTCATCGGTCGCACCGCACACAACGTCAGCGCCGAAGAGGCCATGGATTATGTTGCCGGTTACGGCATCGGCATTGACATGACCCTGCGCGACACCCAGGCAGTGTTGAAGGAAAAGGGCTATCCGTGGGAATTGGCCAAAGGGTTTGACACATCGTGCCCGTTGTCCGAGTTTGTTCCGGCCGACAGGGTCGGTGATCCGCACGATCTGGCCATCCGCCTGCAGGTCAATGGTGAGGTACGTCAAGATGCCAACACCGGTCTGATGATTCGCCGTATTCCCGAAACCATCGCTGCTATCACCCGTGCTTTCACTCTGGAGCCGGGCGATCTGATCCTTACCGGCACACCGGCCGGCGTCGGTCGCGTCGTCGCCGGCGACAAAATGCTCGCCGAGATTGAAGGGATCGGCACGTTGCAGGTTGACGTGCGATGAAACAGCGTATCGCCCTGATCGGACCGGGACGCCTCGGCCAGGCCGTCGGTGCCCTGCTGCAGCAGGCCGGTTATCCGATCACCGCCATTGTTGGTCGCGATCAACAGCGCACACACGAAGCCGCCGAGTTTATCGGCGCATCATTGATGGCCGGCACCGATCTGAAACGCTGTAGCCGTGCCGAGCTGGTCTTATGCTGTGTCGGCGATGATCAACTGGCCCCGTTGGGCGAAGCCTTACTTGATGTGCTGGCGGACACCCCATCACCAACCGTCATCCATTTCAGCGGTCGCCATCGGGCGGCGATTTTGCGCCCGGATGATCCCCGTGCAGCGCACTGGCAGGTGATGAGCCTCCATCCGTTGCAAACTTTTGCCAGCGGTGAGCAAGGACTGAATTCGTTGCCGGGCAGCTATTGCGCTGTCGAAGGGAATGATGAGTTGTTTCCCCTCGGCGCGAAACTGTCTCTTGAGTTAGGCTGCCAACCGTTCCGATTACGCTCTGAGGACAAAGAGCGCTATCATGCTGCCGCCTGCATGGCTTCGAATTTTGTCACCACCCTGTTCCATCAGGCAAGCACCCTGATGGCCGAAACCCTTGAAGATCCCGCCATGGCCAAAACCGTTTTAGCTCCCATCTTCCAGACAGCCGTCACCAACACCTTGAATCTCGGTCCGCATCAGGCGTTGACCGGTCCCATCGTTCGCGGCGATATCGACACCATTCGTGGCCATCTGGAACAATTGGCTGAGCATAGTCCTGAGCGGCTGCCCTTCTACCTCGAACTGGCTGAGCAGACCCGCCAGCTGGCGGTGGAGAGTGAGAGGTTGGCCCCGGAGCGTGCGGTACAGCTTAAAAACCTGCTCGATTCGTTCACATCCTTGTCTTAAATAAGTTTATCCTGTGACCACTTACATTCGGTGCTGCTGAACGGAAGGGCTGGGCTGCTGAATAACACACGACTGCAGGGCGGGCACCGTCCCGCCCGTTTGATCGGTGCCACGGAAGAGATAGAGAGCAGCGTCAAACCGTTATCAACGTTTTACACCATTGCTGATGAGTTGCACGATTTGCCGAGCTAAAGGGAGGCAAGCCGGATATGTGAAGCACATCGGAAACAGACACAGTGTAGGTGGATCCAGGTTCAGGAGGTGTTCAAGCTGGTTTTTGCATACTTTTGAGCGGCCAGTCAAAAGTATGTCGGCTGCCGGGACGAAACCCGGCGACCTTGACTTTGATCTTCAGTGGGTCATCATTCGGAATAGGTCGCGCTGGAAAACATCATCTGTTTGCGATGGTTGTACGCACGTGACGCGGGCTTCCGCGCCCACACGTCGGCTCCCTTTTGCATCGACAAAAGGGAGATAAAATAGACTCCCGTCATTGCGCCCTACGGGTTCCCTCACTTCAGTCGCTTACGCTGTGATGTCGGCAAAAACTCGCTGTCGCTCAAACAGTTTGCCGACGACCATCACAGCGACACTCCTTATGTTCGGCGCTGCTGAACGGGAGAAGAGAGGCGTTAAACAACAAACAATATTTCCCCTTTAATTGACCACATTCTGCGGGTCCCCCGCCTGAAACGCCGCCACATTAGCCACCACGGTTTCCAACAACCGTTGCCGTGCCGCCAGAGTTGCCCAGGCAATATGCGGAGTAATGACACAATGGGGTGCAGTCAATAATGGGTTATCTGTCGCCGGAGGCTCACTGCTGAGCACATCGACACCGAGGCCACCCAAATGTCCTTCCTGCAACGCTTTGGCCACCGCCACTTCATCCAGCAACGGTCCACGTGCGGTATTAATCAGAATTGCGCCCGGCTTCATCAAGGCCAACCGCCGCTCATCAACGAGATGATGGGTCTGCTCGGTCAACGGGCAATGCAGGCTGACCACATCGGATTGAGCGAATAAATGATCGAGTTCAGCGTCACTCGGACCATTCCCCTCATGCAACTGCTTAAATCGGTGAGAGCGACGCACATGCACCAACACGTTCATGCCAAAGCTTTCACCAATCCGCGCCACAGCCCGGCCGATATGGCCGAAACCGACAATCCCCAGCGTCAGACCGTCCAACTCCATCAACGGGGTTTCACGAAAACTGAAGTCAACACTATCGCTCCAGGCCCCGTCATGAACACGCCGGTCATGATGCCCCACCTGCTGCACCAGTTCCAGCAACAGGGAGAACACCATCTGCGCTACAGACATGGTGCTGTAAGCGGGCACATTGGTAACGACAATTTGGCGCTGAGCAGCCACTTCCAGATTAATGACATTGGTGCCGGTCGCCAGCACACCAATGTAACGCAGTTTCGGCAACGCCAGCAGCTCCCTCTCGCCCAGTACCACCTTATTGGTCAAAACAATCTCGGCATTGCGGGCGCGCTCAACAATTTGATCCGGCGCAGTGCGTGGATAGATTTCACACGTGCCAAGGGCCTGTAGCGGTGCCCAGTCCAGATCACCGGAATTCAGAGTATAGCCATCCAACACAACAATATTCATCGCTCCCCCTCTTCTTTCAGCTCAGACTTACGCAGAAAAATAACATCCTTATCGATAAACGCCAGTTGCGCTTGCCATTTTTCCGCTAACCAGTGAAAGGTCTGACGGGAAAAAAAGCGCACATGGGTCCGGTCGTTTTTATAATGCCATGTCGTAAACGCCTGCTGGTCGATGACCAGCTTGGTCATGATGGCAAGGATTCCCCCCGGCTGCAGCAGATCCCATAACCGATCGAGTTCCGCCCCCGGACGATGCAGATGTTCAACCACCTCGGTCGCGGTAATAAAATCATAGCGATGCGCCAACACCGAGAGGTCCGGGGCATAAAACGGATCATACAGCCTCATCGGCAGGCCAGATTCTGCGGCCATGACCGACAGAGTCGGTCCGGGTCCGCAGCCAAAGTCCAACCCAAGTGCATCGTCGGTAAGGCGCTGTTGCAACGGATTGAACAAGCGACTGAGAAAACGCCGATAACCATCATCCTCCGGAGCGTTTTCATGAAGATCGTACTCGGCTTTTTCCTCGTGTGAGGTCGGCAGATCATAACGCGCAACAAACACCAGTTTGCAACAGGGACAACGCCAATAGCAGCGCCGCCGGTCTTCACCAAACAGGACACTGCCACCGGACTGGCATAAAGGACACGGTTCTTCAATTGTTGTGTTTGTATCCATCGCCCTACCAAAGAAAAAAAGCCCCCGCGATGCGGGGGCTTTAACGTACTCAAAGAATCTTGAAAAATCAGGCTTCCGGCTCTTCAAGCAGTACTGCGTGAGCGGCGGCCAAACGGGCAATAGGCACCCGGTATGGCGAGCAGGACACGTAGTCGAGACCGATTTTGTGGCAGAAGATAACACTGCTCGGCTCACCACCGTGCTCACCACAAATACCCAGCTTAATGTTGGGACGGGTCTGACGCCCTTTTTCACAGCCCATTTTGACCAGCTCACCAACACCATCCTGGTCAATGGCGACAAACGGATCTTCCGGGAAGATCTCCTGCTCAACATACAGCGGCAGGAACTTACCGGCATCGTCACGGGACAGGCCGTAGGTGGTTTGCGTCAAATCGTTGGTGCCGAAGGAGAAAAATTCGGCCTGGGTGGCCACCTGATCCGCAGTAATCGCGGCACGCGGCAACTCAATCATGGTGCCGACCAGATATTCCACCTTAACGTCGTACTCGGCAATCACCTCATCTGCAACCTTCACAGCGTTGGCGCGGAGAATTTCCAGCTCTTTGACGCCACTGATCAGCGGAATCATGATCTCGGGAACGATATCGTAGCCCTCGTTTTTGACCAGAGAGCAGGCGGCTTCCATGATGGCGCGCACCTGCATGTCGTACACCTCGGGGTAGGTGATACCGAGACGGCAGCCACGGTGACCGAGCATCGGGTTGAACTCATGGAGGAAGTCAACCTTCTGCTTGAGCTTTTCAGCCGGAACACTCATGCTGGCAGCCAGCTCATCGATCTCTTTGTCGGTATGAGGCAGGAACTCGTGCAACGGCGGATCAAGCAGGCGAATGGTCACCGGCAGGCCCTTCATTTCACGGAACAAGCCGAGGAAATCATCACGCTGCATACCAATGATCTTACCCAGTGCCACTTTGCGCCCTTCGAGGTCTTCGGCAAGAATCATCTCACGAACCGCCATGATGCGGTCGGCGTCGAAGAACATATGCTCGGTACGGCACAGACCAATACCTTCGGCGCCAAAGCTGCGGGCGACCGCAGAGTCGGCCGGGGTATCAGCGTTGGTACGAACTTTCAGGCGACGGATTGAATCAACCCACTCCATGAGCAGGCCGAAATCACCGGTGAGCTCGGGTTGAACCGTGGGAACCGTGCCGCTCATCACTTCACCGCTGGAACCATCAAGGGTCACAACGTCGCCTTTTTTGTAGACATTGCCCTTGCTGTCGGTGAATTGCTGGGTATCGTAGTTGATCTTGATCTCACCACAACCGGATACACAGCATTTCCCCATACCACGGGCAACAACAGCCGCGTGGGACGTCATACCTCCACGCGCAGTCAGAATCCCTTCGGCAGCGTGCATACCATGAATATCTTCCGGGCTGGTTTCGATACGTACCAGAATCACCTTCAGTCCCATGGCCTTAGCTTCTTCAGCTTCATCCGCAGAGAAAACAATCTCACCGGAGGCTGCACCTGGAGACGCGGGCAGACCTTTGGCAATCACGGTTTTGTCGGCATTGGGATCGAGGGAGGGGTGCAGCAGTTGATCAAGCTGCTCGGGAGCAACACGTAACACGGCTTCCTTTTCGGTGATCAGGCCCTCTTTAACCATATCAACGGCAACTTTGACCGCAGCCTTGGCGGTGCGCTTGCCGTTACGGGTCTGCAGCATGAACAGACGGCCTTTTTCGATGGTAAACTCAATGTCCTGCATGTCACGGTAATGTTTCTCCAGCTTCTGCTGAATCTCCATGAGCTGGTTATAGCTCTCGGGCATCACCTCTTCCATGGAGGGCAAAGTTCCATCACCACCAGCTTTATTGATCGGCTGAGGCGTACGGATACCGGCAACAACATCCTCGCCCTGAGCATTGATCAGGAACTCACCGAAGAACAGGTTCTCGCCGGTGGAGGGGTTACGGGTAAAGGCCACGCCGGTAGCGCAATCGTCACCCATATTACCGTAGACCATGGACTGAACGTTGACTGCGGTGCCCCACTCGGCCGGAATATTGTTCAAACGACGGTAGGTGATGGCACGCTGGTTCATCCACGAACCGAATACCGCGCCGATGGCACCCCACAGTTGCTCTTCGGGGTCGGTCGGGAACGCTTCACCCAACTCTTCGGTGTATTTATTTTTGAACAGAGTGACCAGTTCCTTGAGGTCTTCGGCAGTCAGAGCGGTATCCTCTTCCACACCACGCTTCTCTTTCATCTCCTCAAGGATATCTTCGAGAACTTCGCCATCCATGTTCTTAACAACATTGGCGTACATTTGGATAAAGCGGCGGTAAGAGTCATAGGCAAAGCGCTCATCACCACTCTGCTTAACAATCCCTTTAACCGTCTCATCATTCAGGCCCAGGTTGAGAACTGTATCCATCATCCCCGGCATGGATGCGCGGGCACCGGAACGTACTGACACCAACAACGGGTTTTCAGAATCGCCGAATTCCTTACCCATGAGCTGCTCCACTTGCTGAAGCTGGGCATCGACCTGGCCTTTGAGTTCCGCCGGATAATTGCGGTCGTTTTTATAAAACTCGGTGCATACCTCGGTGGTAATGGTGAAACCGGCGGGCACCGGCAAGCCGATGGAGGTCATTTCAGCCAGATTGGCCCCTTTGCCCCCCAACAGATTCTTCATTGATCCTGTCCCTTCAGCGTTGCCATCGCCGAAGAAATACACGTACTTGACTGCCATCAGTCGTCCTCCTCACAAAATGTTGGTAATACCTGAATGCGCCTCTTACCACACGTTGGTAAGATTATGCCGCAATCCGGGAAAAATCCGCCAAACCGGCAAACAGCCCGGCAACCTGTGTCAACAGAGCCAGTCGATTACGTTTGACCGCTTCATCTTCCGCCATCACCATGACGCCATCAAAGAAGGCATCCACAGCTGGGCGAAGAGAACCGATGGCACGCAATGCACCAGGATAGTCGCCGTCCGCCATTAGACGGGCCACGTCCTGCTGAACCTGCTGTAACGCTCCATACATCTCTCTCTCACAGTCCTGCTCAAAGCACTCAGCATCAACTGCATCGGTCACACCCCCCTTAATGATGTTACCGACCCGTTTGAATGTTGCTGCCAGGGCTTCGAATTCAGGTTGTTGCTTCATTGCCGACAGCGCTTCAATCCGCTGGCGGGCATCCATCACATTGTCGAAACGAGCGGCAAGAACGGCTTCTACAACATCGGTAGCCGTCTCCGGACCCGTCATCATATTGACAAAACGCAGGCGGATGAATTCGACCACATCCGCGGTCACTTCCTCGACACTGCGATTCAGCTTGTCTTCCAATTGCTTGACCGCCTTGGCCACCAGCTCTGGGATAGAGACGGTGAAACCACGGTCGAGCAGAATATTGAGCACACCGATCGCGCAACGGCGCAGTGCATAGGGATCGGCCGTTCCGGTCGGGATCAGGCCGACACCGAAGCAACCGCAAATGGTGTCAATCTTGTCAGCGATAGACACAAACGCCCCAACATTATCGCTGGGCAGATCACCGCCGGCCTGAACCGGCAGGTAGTGCTCAAAGATCGCCTTGGCCACGCGGGGGTCTTCCCCTTCGATGGCAGCGTATTCACGCCCCATAACACCCTGCAGCTCAGGAAACTCGTAAACCATACCGGTTTCCAGATCGCATTTACACAGTTGGGCGGCGCGTCGGGTCAGCTCAACCACCTCGCTGTCAAACTGGCTGGCCAGATCTTCGGCCAGAGCAGTGAAGCGCTGCACCTTGGCATAGCTGGTGCCGAGCTGGGCCTGATACACCACGTTTTTCAACGCTTCGAGGCGGTTTTCCAACGGGGTTTTCTGGTCTTCCTTCCAGAAGAACATCGCATCGGAAAGACGGGCACGCAACACGCGCTCATTGCCTTTAACAACCACGTCGGGATCGGTCGGCCGGGTGTTGGAAATGGTGATAAATTTCGGCAACAGACGCCCTTCAGTATCGGCCAGGGTGAAGTAGCGCTGATGCTCCTTCATGCTGGTGATCAGCAGTTCATCGGGCAGTTGCAAAAACTCCTCTTCAAAGCTACCGCACAGCGGGGTGGGATCTTCCACCAGATAGGCCACTTCTTCAAGCAAGTCTTCGTCCACATTTAAAGCACCACCCTCTTCACCGGCGACACGCTCGATTTCGCGAGCAATGATCTGCTTGCGCTCTTCAGGGTCAACAATGACAAAGTGCTCACGCGCCTTGGCAACAAAATCGTCCAGGCCGGTAACGTCAAAACCAGCCGGGGCCATGAAGCGGTGACCGTAGGAGGTGTTACCGGACGTCAGATTGCCCCAGGAGAACGGAATTACCTCACCACCGAACAGAGCGATCAACCAATGGACCGGACGGGCAAAACGGACATCGAGATCTTTCCAGCGCATCGATTTCTTGAACGACAAACTGCTGACGATCCGTTCCATAATTTCCGGCAACTGTTCTTTGATCGGCTGGCCTTCAATCACTTTGGACAGAAACAGATAGGTTCCTTTTTCGGTTTCCTGTTGGGTCAGTTCGGAAACGTCGACACCATTGGAACGGGCGAAACCCAGCGCTGCCTTAGTCGGGTTGCCGTCCGCATCAAAGGCGACTTTGACCGACGGGCCGGAAAGGTTGAGTTCCTGGCGCTCCTGTTCTTCGGCCACATCAGCGACCGAAAGCACCAGGCGGCGCGGCGTGGCATAGGTAGTCACATCGCCAAAAGCAACCCGGGCATTGGTGAGTTCCTTGCGCATCATTCGTTCGAGATCACGCATGGCCACCGGTAACATCCCGGCAGGAATTTCTTCAGTCCCTATCTCCAGAAACAATTCTTTTGCCATAATATCTACTCCATCGGTCCCGGCGACAACCGGGAACCGTCCACAGTCCATAAATCACAAACCACGGCAAAACCGTGGTCTGAGAGTATCATCGTTATTTTTTCAGCAGCGGAAATCCCAGCCGTTCGCGTTGTGCCACATAGCCCTCGGCACACAGACGCGACAGATTACGCACCCGACCGATGTAGTGCGCGCGCTCGGTCACGGAAATCGCGCCTCGAGCATCAAGCAGGTTAAACGCGTGGGACGCCTTCATAACAAAGTCATACGCCGGGAACACCAGATCTTTTTGTGCCAGTTTGGTGCACTCCTTTTCGTACATGTCGAACAGCTGAAACAGCATGCCCGTATCGGCTTCTTCAAAGTTGTAGGCCGAGAACTCGACTTCGGTCTGGTGGTGAATATCACCATATTTGACGCCATCAATCCATTCCAGATCGTAGACATTATCCACGCCCTGCAGGTACATGGCTATCCGCTCACAGCCGTAGGTGATCTCACCGGGAATCGGTTTGAGATCGATCCCGCCGACCTGCTGAAAATAGGTGAACTGGGTGATTTCCATGCCATCGAGCCACACTTCCCACCCCAGGCCCCAGGCACCGAGTGTCGGCGATTCCCAATCGTCCTCAACAAAACGGATGTCGTGGCTGGCTGAATCAATACCAAAACTTTTCAGGGAGTCAAGGTACAGCTCCTGAATATTGAGCGGGGCCGGCTTGAGGATGACCTGAAACTGGTAATAGTGTTGCAGCCGGTTGGGGTTTTCACCGTAGCGACCGTCGGTGGGACGGCGTGACGGCTCAACATAGGCAACGTTCCAAGGCTCGGGACCAAGGGAACGCAGAAACGTGGCCGGGTTAAACGTTCCCGCACCTTTTTCGATATCGTAGGGTTGCTGGATGACACAGCCTTGCTGGGCCCAGTAATTCTGCAGCGACAGAATCAAATCCTGAAAAGTCACATTAACCTCCGAGAGGGCAGCCGGATCGACCGCGAACGGAATGAATATCAAACACGACAAGTCACATTGCATACACGGCAAAGGCAACCTGTTGTAAAATCAAGAGTAGTAGCCCATTCAAGGCGGAAATGTCAAGGCAAAACTCTGGTTTAAACGCCCTTGAGACTGGCGAGAAAGCGCTCACTTTTCAGGGGGCGGCCAACGGTTTCTTCGACGCAATGGTGAAGCAGTTCACCCGCCTGAGTGACGGTCAACGGGCTGAGACGAATCCCTTCGAAAACCAACGGGTCGACCTGAAGCAAGCGCACCAGACTGCCGAGGGTCAGGGCATCTACCACCACACCACCGTGATGTCCGTATGCACAAGCCGCGCACAGCGTGCCGCCGCGAGCCGCATCAAAGCGGTATTCCCCCGCTCCCAGCACAGCCCAGCATTCACCACAATGACCGAGATGGGGCAGCAATCCTGCGGCATCAAGCAAACGCAGTTCCATCAATAACCGAAGCGTTTCACCGGCCCCGCTAGAAGCTGCAGCAGGCAAAAAGGAGCGCAACAGATCATACACTTCGGGGATGGCCTGCTCTTCCGGCCACAGGGCCATAATCAGTTCACAACCGTAAGCAGCCAGAGCCATGCCGTCCAGATTGGTCATCAGACCGTGAGCACCATCAAGCAGTTCCACTTCAGCGAGCTGAGGCAAACCACCACGGCGCCGAGTCTGCCAAGTGATGCGCAAACGGCTGAACGGGTGCAAGGCACCACCAAAACGGCGTCGGCTGCTGCGGGCATTGCGGGCAAAAGCGCCACAGATGCCATGATCACGGGTCAGCAGAGTCACAATGCGATCTGCTTCACCATAATCGGTACAACGCAGAACAATCGCTTCGCAGGGGCTGCCATCCATGGTCAGGCTCTGGAGGCTTTCGGACGCGCCAAACAGTCGCGTGCAATCGGCGGATTGAGACCAGTCATTCGATTATTGGCCGGCAACAACCTGTCGCTCTTTGTCGAAAAAGATCGGAAACAGGAGCTGATCGGATAAGGTCGTAGAAGGTCCATGGAAAATCCGACAGGCTTCTAGTGAAGGTTACTGATAAACAGGGTTGCCATGCCGAAATAGATCAGAATACCGGTAATGTCGTTGGAGGTCTGAACAAACGGAGTTGAAGCAATCGCCGGGTCAATGCCGATCCGTTTGAAAAAAGCCGGAGCCAGCACACCCATGGTTGCCGCCACGGTCATGGCGATCGTCATTGCCGAACCGACCACCAGCCCCAGATAGGGGTTATGGTGCCAGACAATGGCGATGCCGCCCACCACCAGGCCACAGACCAAACCCATGATCAAACCAACACGCAGCTCTTTAAAAAACACCTGCCGCAGGGTGGTAAAATCGATCCGTCCCGTGGCAAAGCCGCGTACGACAATCGTCGCAGATTGACCACCGACGTTACCGCCCATGCCAGTGATAACCGGAATAAAGGAGATCAGGGCGATCACCTCTTTGAGTGTCAACTGAAACCACCACATCAGATAACCGGTAACCACACCACCAAGCAGGTTGACCAGCAGCCACGGCAGGCGCAAGCGAGCGATCTTAAACGACTTATAGCCGTACATCAGCTCCTCTTCGCTGGCACCGGCCATTTTATAGATATCCTCGGTGGCCTCTTGGCGCATGACGTCGATGACATCATCGACGGTGATAATCCCCAGCAGTTTGTTGTGGTCGTCGACAACCGGAATCGCCAGGATATTATATTTGGCGACCAGCTGGGCCACCTCTTCCTGGTCGGTATCCGCCCGCACACTGATCACATCGGGTGACACAATATCCCGCAAACAGCGACCGGGAGGCACCATCAGCAACTGGCGCAGCGAAAGCACGCCGACCAGGTGATTGTACATGTCGGTGACATACAGATAGAAAACCATCTCAACATCTTCAGCCTCCTGAAGTGCTTCGATGGCCTGACGGGCGGTAATATCTTCGCGCAGGGAGAAAATCTCCGTCGACATGATACCGCCGGCAGTGTCCTCCTGATATTGCATGAGCTGTTCGATCTCATCAGAACAGTCATCCTGCATACTGTCGAGAACTTCCTCGGCCAGCTCTTCCGGCATGTTTTGGATAATATCGACGGCATCGTCGTAGGGCATATGCTGCAGCACATGAACGATAGTCTCTTTTTCGATCTGTTCGAGCAACTGGGCACTGACACTGTGCTCGATCTCCGAGAGGACTTCGGCGGCGGTATCCACATCTTCGACCAGATGAAACAGGACCCGCTGCTCCTTGAGATCGAGGTAACGAAACAGATGGGCGATATCCGCCGGGTGGGTTTTCTTCAAAAGATTGTTCAGGTTGGGATGAGCGCCGCGACGAATCAGCTTCCTGACCGTTTCCAGCAACATCTGTACTTTCTGATCCATAAACCACAACCTCCGCCTGAACCAAAGCACCATGAAACCAAAGGCCCGACAACAGGTTGCAGGCCTTTACGATGGAGCACATGATACTTTTATTCGTGATCGTTTTAACCGGAAAAACATCGCTTTAGATGAACTGTTGATGTGTAACAATTATCAGGGCAAATAGCAACCGCCAACACTGATCTTTTCATCGCCAACCATGAAACCAACCGTCATCATGGAATGCTTTTTTTTACTTAAAACGCTTGACCGCAACAAACATTTTCTCTAATTTGTCGATGGTGTAGTTCTATATTCTTTTTTTC